>NZ_JAWSTH010000038.1:0-52759 GCF_033542075.1 Conexibacter stalactiti | reverse complement strand
CGCTGGTGGCCGCCGCGCGGCGTGGCGAGCTGGCGGCCGCGCGCGCCGAGGCGCGCGCGCTGGCGCCGCTGGTGCGGGCGCTGTTCGCCGAGCCCAACCCGGCCGTGATCAAGGCGGCGCTGCACGCGCAGGGGCTGATCGCGACCGCCGACGTGCGGCTCCCGCTCGTGCGCGCGAGCGAGGACGCGGTGGCGCGGGCAGCTGACGTGCTCGCGCGCGTCGAGCCGGCGGAGGCCGCGCTCGCTCGCGCCGGCGAGACCCACCTGCGCAACGTCTTCGGCAAGCTCGGCGTCTCCTCGCGCGTCGCGGTCGCGGTCGCGGGCGAGCGCCACGCCGCGCGCTTCGCCGCCGAGCGCTGACGGCGCGGCCGCGCTGATCCCGGCACCTGCCCGCGCCGCATGACCGGCGCTTTGTTCATCCCCACGATGAACAAAGCGCCACTCCTCCGTGACGCACGGCGCGAAGGCCCACCCGCCCGCCCGCTCGCGCCCGCCGGCTCGCGCCTGCCCGCTTCCGCCTTGCCAATTGTTCGGAACACTGGGACACTGGAACGATGATCGAGCGGACGTCGGTGCCCGACCAGGTCTTCGCGCAGCTGCAGCAGGCGATCCTCGGCGGCCGCTACGCGCCCGGCGAGCAGCTGCCGACGCAGCGCGCGCTCGCCGCCGACCTCGGCGTGAACATGGCGACGGTGCGCGAGGCGCTGGGGCGGCTGGAGCAGCTGCGGCTGGTCGAGACACGTCACGGCAGCGGCACGCACGTGCGCGACTGGCGCCGCTCGGGCGGCCTCGACGCGCTCACGCTGCTGGGCGCCGGCAGCGCCGACCCCGCCGTCGGCGCCGCGCTGTTCGAGGCGCGCCGGCTGCTGCTCGCGGAGGCGGCGCGGCTGGCGGCGCAGCGGCGGACGGAGACGCAGGCGCGCACGCTTGCCGAGCTGGCCGACGCGCTCGCGACCGCCCCCGACGACGCGACCGCGCTGCTGGCCGACTGGTCGTTCATGGCCGCGCTCGTCGAGGCGGCCGGCAACCTCGTCTTCCAGCTGATCATGAACTCGGTGCGCGAGCTGTACCTGCCGCACGCCGACGCCTTCGCCGCGCTCGTCGCCGATCGTGGCGAGCTGCTGCCGCTGTACGCGCGCGTCGCCGCCGCGGTTGAGAGCGGCGACGGCGACGGAGCGGCCGCCGCGGTCGCCGAGCTGGCCGCCGCGCAGGAGCGGCGGATGGCGGGCGGGGCATGAGCACGCCCGACGGGAAGGCGCCAGTCGTCGGGGCGGGCGTCGTCGTCGCCGAGCCAGCGCCGGAGTCCCGCGCGCTCGCCGCGCGCGAGCGCTTCCTGCGCGCCGCGCCGCCGCTGCAGCGCAACGGCCTGCGGCTGCTGCTGGCGCTCAAGCGGCGGCCGCGCGGCGCGCAGCTGCTGGCGCACCTGCCGGCGGCCGACCAGGTCGCGCATGCGACGCTCGCGCTGCTGCGGTATGACGACCAGCGCGCGGCGGACACGCTCGGCTGGGATCCCGACGCCGTGGTCGCACGCGGGCGGGCGCTGCGGGAGCGGCGCGCGTGAGCCGCGGCACGTCGCTCGTCGCTGACGTCTGCGTGATCGGCGCGGGTGCGGGCGGCGCGGTCGTCGCGGCCGAGCTGGCGGAGGGCGGCGCGCGGGTCGTGCTGCTGGAGCAGGGCGCCCGCCACGACCCCGCCGACTTCACCGCGCACCCGCCGGAGATGCTCGCGCGGCTCTACCGCGACGGCGGGCAGACGGTGACGCTCGGCTCACCGCCGATCCTGCTGCCGCTCGGCCGCGGCCTCGGCGGCACGACGCTCGTCAACTCAGGCACCTGCTTCCGCACCCCGCCGCGCGTGCTCGACCGCTGGGTGCGCGAGTTCGGTCTCGACGGCCTCGACGCCGCCGCGCTCGCACCGGCCTTCGCGCGCGTCGAGCAGGCGCTCTCGATCGCGGAGGTGACGCCGGAGCTGGCCGGCCGCAACGCCGAGGTCGCGCGCCGCGGTGCCGCCGCACTCGGCTGGTCGCACGGATATCTGCGGCGAAATGCCGAGGGATGTGTGGGCTCGGGTGTATGCGCCTTCGGTTGCCCGACCGGCGCGAAGCGGGATACAGGCAGTACGTATGTGCCGCGCCTGGAGGCCGCGGGAGGGAGAGTGGTCACGCATGCCGACGTGCGGCGGATCGTCGTGGAGGACGGCCGCGTACGGCGGGTGGAGGCGCGCATCGGCGCGACTCGCCCCCGCACCCTCACCGTCGACGCCGACCGCGTCGTCGTCGCCTGCGGCACGATCCACACGCCGCTGCTGCTGGCGCGCAGCGGGATCGGCGGCGGCTCCGGGCAGCTCGGGCGCAACCTCTCGCTGCATCCCGCGACCGCCGGCTTCGCGCTGATGGACGAGGTCGTCGACATGGTCAGAGGCGTGCCGCAGAGCTTCTACGTCGACGAGTTCGCCGACGAGGGGATCGTCTTCGAAGGGGTCGCGGGGCCGCCCGCGTACGCCGCCGCCGCGCTGCCGCTCAGCGGCCGCAGACACGCTGAGGCGATGGCGCGCTACCGCAACCTCGCGCAGTTCGGGCTGATGGTCAGCGACAGCTCGCGCGGTCGCGTCCACGTCGTCGCGGGCCGGCCGCTGATCCGCTACGACCTCGGCGCCGCCGACCTCGCCAAGGTCCGCAGCGGCCTCGCGAAGCTCGAGCAGCTGTTCCTCGCCGCCGGCGCGCGCGAGGTCTACCTGCCGCTGCCCTCCGGCCGCCGGCCGCACGACGCCCGCCCGCGCGACCTCAAGCTGATGGCGTTCCACCCGCTCGGCACCGCGCGCGCCCATCGCGACCCGGCGCTCGGCGTCGTCGACGGCGACCTGCGCGTGCACGGCGTCGAGGGGCTCCACGTCGCTGACGGCGCGGTCGTGCCGAGCGCGCTCGGCGTCAATCCGCAGCTGACGATCATGGCGCTCGCGACGCGGCTCGCCTTCGCGCTGCTCGATCGCTCCGTGCCGACCGCAGAGCCCACCACCGAGGAGGCCGCATGTCGTTCCTGATCGATCCCGCGCTGCTGTACGCGGGCGGCAAGACCTACCGCGCGCTCACCAGCGATCAGCCGGCGGACGCGAAGAGAGACGCCGCCGTCGGCGTCGCCGCGATGGCGCTCTTCTGGGGCGTCTCGATCGGCCTCTACCGCGATCAGCGCTGGACGACCCCGGTCTGGAAGCTCTGCCGCGCCCGCAGCGGGCGCGACTGGATGCTCAACTCCGGCGTGCTGAGAATCGACGAGACGGCGGTCGGGCGGCCGACCCATCTCGTCGCCGCCGCGATCTTCGCCACCTACCCGCTCTGGCTGGCGCTCGGGATGCGCCGACGCAGCGCCTGAGCGCCGCGCCGCGCCGCGCCGCGCCGCCCGCGCGCCAGCGCCGCGCGCGCCCCTAACCCAGCACCAGCTCCGCGGCCGTCCGCACGGTCGCGGCGTCGCCGGCGATCAGCAGCGTCGTCACGATCGACTCGCGCCACGCCTCGAGGTCGTGCTTGATCTTGTCTCTCGGACCGATCAGCGACAGCGCCTCGATCAGCTCGCGCGGGATCGCGGCGCCGGCCTCGGCCTTCTTGCCCGACAGGTACAACTCCTGCACCTCGTCGACCATCGCCTCGTAGCCCATCCGGATCGCCACGTTGGCGTGGAAGTTTCTGCCCTTCGCGCCCATCCCGCCGAAGTAGAGGGCGTAGAAGGGGCGCAGCGCGTCGGCGGCCTGCTCGACGTCGTCGGTGACGATGAACGGGACGGTCGCGCAGACCTCGAAGTCGTCGTAGGAGCGGCGCGCGCCCTCGCGCGCGAAGCCCTCGTCGAGCGAGTCGCGGTACATCTGCTCGTGCTCGGGCGCGAACAGCATCGCGAACCAGCCGTCGCACAGCTCGGCGGCGAGCGCGATGTTCTTCGGCCCCTCGGCGCCGAGGTAGATCGGGATCTCTCTGCGCAGCGGGTGGATCGACGCCTTCAGCGGCTTCGCGAGGCCGGTGCCGCCCGGCCGCGGCAGGGGGTAGAAGGGGCCGTCGTTGGTGACCGGCGCCTCGCGCGCCCAGACGTCGCGGAGGATCCCGATGTACTCCCGCGTGCGCGCGAGCGGCTTCTCGAACGGCATCCCGTACCAGCCCTCGACGACCTGCGGGCCGGAGACGCCGAGGCCGAGCACGAAGCGGCCGCCGGAGAGGTGGTCGAGCGTCATCGCCGACATCGCGGTCATCGTCGGCTGGCGCGCGGAGATCTGCGTGATGCCGGTGCCGAGCTTGACGTTTCTCGTCTGCGCGCCCCACCAGGCCAGCGGGGTGAGGCCGTCGGAGCCGTACGCCTCGGCGGTCCAGATCGAGTCGAGGCCCAGCTCGTCGGCGGCCGCGATCGACTCGACCACGCCGTGCGGCGGGCCCGCCGCCCAGTAGCCGGTGTTGAGTCCGAGCTTCAGCTCTCCCGCCATCGTGCCCTCCTCGTGGTCATCGCCGCGCCGGACCGTACTCGACAGCGACTGGCCGAGTAGCCAGTCGCGTCTCAGCGCCGCGGCCAGACCTCGACGGCCGTCACCTGGATCTGCTTCTGGCGGTGGCTGCCGGGATAGACCGGCCCGGCGCCCGCCGCCCAGTCGCCGATCTTCGGATCGACCTTCGGCCGCAGGTCCTTGTTGACGTCGAGCACGCTGATCCCCGGCATCGTGATCGAGCCGCCCGCGAGGATCAGGTGCAGGTCGCCGTCGCCGTCGGGGTCGACCGACTCCAGCGCGATCACGCGCCCCGCCGCCGTCTTGCAGTTGCCGGCGTCGGCCGGGCAGGTCGGCGCCGGCGGCCGCTGCGCCGCCTCCCGCTCCGCCGCTCTCTCCCGCGGGGTCGGCGGCAGGTCGGCGGGGTGGGCGGGGACGGTTGAGCTGCCGGATCCGCCGGATCCGCCCGCGCCGCAGCCGGCGACCACGACGACGAGCGCGAGCGCGAGCAGGGGGAGAACGCGTCGGATCACCCCGCGACGGTAGCGCGCCGCGAGGTAGGCTCGCCCCATGGCCGGCAGAGCGACCCCGGCGACGCGCGCGGCGCAGCAGGCGCGCGTCGACCACAGACTGCACGAGTACACGCACGACCCGTCCGCCGACTCCTACGCGCTGGAGGCGGCCGAGGCGCTCGGGCTGGACGAAGAGCGCGTCTTCAAGACGCTCGTCGTCGACCGCGACGGCACGCTGACCGTCTGCATCGTCCCAGCCGGCGACACGCTCGACCTGCGCGCGCTCGGCAAGCGCGCCGCGATGGCGCCGACCGACCGCGCCGAGAAGGTCACCGGCTACGTCGCCGGCGGGATCTCGCCGCTCGGCCAGCGGCGCCCGCTGCCGACGCTGCTCGACGACTCCGCGCTCGCCTTCGAGACGATCTTCGTCTCGGCCGGCCGCCGCGGGCTGGAGATCGAGCTGGCCCCGGCCGACCTCGTCACGCTCACGAGAGCAGAGGTCAAGACGATCCGCCGCGGGGCGTAGCTGGCACACCTGCATCCCTGGCGTCAGCACGCCATGGTCGCCGTCGCCCGCGCGGGGTAGGTTCAGCAGGGCGTTGCAAGAGCAGCCCCGCCCATCCGCCCCTGCCTCCGCGCGAGACCCGCTCGCGTGGGGTGTCGCGCTGCTCGCGCTCGCCGGCTTCGCGGCCAGCCTGATCCTGTGGAGAAGCGGCGGCGGCAGCGTCGACGTCTCGTGGGCGAGCGAGCTGGACCTGCGCCTGCACTTCAGCTTCGACGGCCTCGGCGCGCTCTACGCGCTGCTGGCGACCGGCGTCGGCGCGGCCGTCTTCGCCTACGCCACCGCCTACCTGCCGCTGCACCTGGAGCACCAGCACCGCCCCGCGCGCGACCGCTGGCGCTTCTGGCCGTGGATGGGCCTCTTCACGCTCTCGATGGTCGGCCTCGCCACCGCCCAGGATCTGATCCTGCTGTTCGTGATGTTCGACATGACGGCGGTCTGCTCGTACTTCCTGATCGGCTTCGACCGTCAGGAGCGCGCCTCGCGCCTCGCCGCGCTGATGGCGCTGCTGGTGACCGGGATCGGCGCCGTCGCGATGCTGATCGGCGCGGTCATCCTCTACGCCGACCACGGCAGCTTCTCGATCCCCGAGCTGTCGCGCACGCTGCAGGCGAGCGGCGCCGCCAGCACGACGACGACCGTCGCGACCGCGCTGATCGCCGTCGCCGCGCTGACGAAGTCCGCGCAGGTGCCGCTGCACTTCTGGCTGCCGCGCGCGATGGCGGCGCCGACGCCGGTCTCCGCCTACCTGCACTCGGCCGCGATGGTCGCCGCCGGCGTGCTCGTGATCGGCCGCGTCTACCAGCTGATCGAGGTCAGCCAGGTCGTGCTCGACGGGCTGCTCGTCGTCGGCCTCCTCTCGATCGCGATCGGCGGCGCGATCTCGCTCACGCGCGACGGCTTCAAGCAGGTGCTCGCCTACTCGACGATCTCGCAGTACGGCTACGTCGTCGCGCTCTACGGGATCGGCGGCAGAGCGGGCGCCGGCGCCGCCGCCTTCTACGTCGTGGCGCACGCGCTCGCGAAGTCGGCGCTGTTCCTGACCGCCGGCGCGGTGACGATGGCGACCGGCGCCAGAAAGCTCTCGCAGGTCAGCGGGCTGTGGCGCGAGCTGCCCGCGCTGGCCGCCGCGAGCGCGGTCGCGGCGGCGACGCTCTCCGCGCTTCCGCTGACGATCGGCTTCTTCAAGGACGAGCTGTTCTTCCACGCCGCCGCCGGTCGCTCGACCGCGCTCGGGATCGCCGCCGTGGTCGCCGCCGGCCTCACCTTCGCGTACACGTGGCGCTTCTGGAGCGGCCTCTTCCTCGGCCCGCGCAGAGCGTGCGAGAAGGGCGCGAGCCAGCCGCTCGACCCGCTGCCGCTGCTGCTCGTCGCGCCGATCGCGGTGCTCGCGCTGCTCGCCTTCGTCGGCGGCTTGGTCACCGCGCCGTTCGCCGAGCTGGCCAGCGACGCCGCCGCCGCGACGCTCGGCCACCCCGCCGAGGTGCACGTCGCCTACCACCTCGACACGCGCACCGAGAACCTGATGGCGCTCGGCGCCTGGGCGCTCGGCGCGCTGCTGCTGGCGACGCCGCGCGCGTGGGGCGGGGCGGCGCGGGCACTCGCGCGCGCCGGCGACCGCGTCGGCCCCGCGCGCATCTACGAGTCCGGCCTCAACTTCCTCAACCACCTCTCGACCGCCTTCCACGACATCGAGGTGCGCGACCTCCGCAGCCGCGTCGCCGCCGTGCTCGTGCCGGGCGGGATCCTCGTCGCGCTCGGCTTCATCGCGACGCCGACGGCCGGCGCCTTCAGCGTCGGCCCGATCAGCGGCACCGACCTGCTCGTCGTCGCGATGCTGGCGCTCGTCGCGGTCGCGGCGATCGTCGTCACGAGCGCGCACGAGCACGTCGCGATCGTGCTCTCGCTCGCCGTCGTCGGCCTCGGTCTCGCGACCGTCTACGCGCTGCTCGGCGCGCCCGACGTCGCGCTCGTCGCGGTGCTCGTCGAGACGGTCGTGACGCTCGTCTTCCTCGCGATCGTCGCCTACGCGCCGCGCGGCGAGCGGCCGACCAGACGCGAGCTGGCAGGCGCCGCGTCGAGACCGCACCGCCGTCAGCACGAGAGCCGCCGCTGGCGCGACCCGCTGATCGGCGCGGTCGCCGGCTCCGCCGCCTTCCTCGTCGTGTGGGCGTCGCTGTCGCGGCCGGCCGCGACCGAGCGGGTCGTCAACGAGCAGGTCAGACTGACGCCCGAGGCGCACGGCCTCGACGTCGTGACGGTGATCCTGGCCGACTTCCGCGGCCTCGACACGATGGTCGAGATCACCGTGATCGCGGTCGCCGTCTTCGGCGTGATCGCGCTGCTGCGACGCGGGAGGACGTGGTGAGCATCCTCACCGAGACCGTCGCGCGGCTGCTGCTGGCGCCGTCGATCATCGTCGCCGCGGCGATCCTCGTGAAGGGCTACGTCGACGTCGGCGACGGCTTCAGCGCCGCCGTCGTCGTGACGCTCGCGATCGCGCTGCAGTACCTCGTGCTCGGCGCCAGACGGACCGAGGAGGAGATCCCGCTGCTGCGCCACGCGCCGCGCGTCGCGATCGCGGGGCTGCTGATCGCGCTCGCCTCGGGCTTCTTCCCGCTGCTGTTCGGCGACCCGCTCTTCAGCCACGCGCCCGGCCCCGGCGACAGAGTCGCGCACGTCGGCAGACTGGAGCTGATGACGCCGGTGCTGTTCGACGTCGGCGTCTTCATGCTCGTCGGCGGCGCCTTGATCGCGCTGATCCACCACCTCGCCGAGCCGCCGGAGCTTGAAGCCGAAGCCGACGCGGAAGCGGAGGCCGCCAGATGACGTTGATCTTCGCGCTCGCCGCCGCGATCGTCTTCGGCGCCGGCGCCTTCCTCGTGCTGACGAACGACCTCGTGCGCGTCGTCGCCGGGATGGTGCTGATCTCGCAGTCGGCGGTGCTGGTCGTGATCGCCTCCGGGCTGACGCGCGGCGACGCCCCGATCCTGCCGACCGGCGACAAGCAGCCGAGCGACCCGCTCGTGCAGGCGATGGCGCTGACGGCGATCGTGATCGGCCTCGCGGTGACTGCGCTGCTGCTGGCGATCGTCGCGCGCGTGCGCGCGACGCTGCGCTCGCTGGAGGTCAGAGAGCTGGCGCGCGACGAGGCCGAGCACACCGCCGACCTGGAGCAGTCGCTCGAGGAGATGTACGAGCGGCTCGAGTCGCCCGAGGAGAGAGAGGAGCAGTGACCGCGCTCGCGCTCGCGCTGCTGCTGCCGTGGGTCGTCGGCGTCCTGCTGCTGCTCGCCGACGGCAGACGAAAGCTGTTCGGCTGGGTCGCCGTCGGCGGCCTCGTCGCGAACCTCGCGGCGCTCGTCGTGCTGGCCGTGCAGGTGCTGCCCGACGGCTCGCGCACGATCGTCACGGGCGGCTGGGAGGGCGGCGTCGGGATCGTCCTCAGAGCCGACGCGCTCGGCGTCGTCTTCGCGCTGCTGTCGTCGTTCGTCGTGCTCGCCGCGCTCGTCCACGAGGTGCTCGACGGCGTCCGCTCGCGCACCTTCCCGGCGCTCGTCGTGCTCTTGGCGACCGGTCTCACCGGCCTCTTCCTGACCGGCGACGTCTTCAACTTCTACGTCTTCTTCGAGCTGGCGATGATCGCCGCCTACGTGCTGACCGCGTATGGCGACGACCGCCACCAGCTCGGCGCCGCGCTGATCTTCGCCGTCGTCAACCTCGTCGGCTCGTTCCTCTTCCTGATCGCCGTGGCGGCGACCTACCACGTCACCGGCACGCTCGCGATGGAGGACGTCGCGACGCGGATGGCCGACGTCGAGCCGAACGCCGCGATCCTGATCGCCGTCACCTTCTTCGTCGCCTTCGGCACCAAGCTCGGCCTCTTCCCGTTCCACTTCTGGCTGCCGGCCGTCTACGCCGGAACGCGCCCGGCGGTCGCCGCGATCCTCTCCGGCGCGCTCGCCAACATCGGCGCGTACGGGCTGCTGCGCTTCGGCGCCGGGCTGCTGCCGAACGAGCTGGAGCTGGGCTCGACGGTGCTGATCGTGATCGGCTCGATGTCGGTGATCTACGGCGCGCTGCTGGCGGTCAGCCGCCGCGACCCGGCGGAGATGCTCGCCTACTCGGCGATCGGCCAGGCCGGCTACGTGCTCGTCGCGCTCGGCGTCGGCGGCCCGATCGGGCTGGCGGCGGCGGTGTTGTACGCGATCCTCAACGCGCTCTCCAAGGCGCTGCTGTTCCTGTCGGGCGCGCTGCGCGGCGCGCTCGTCGCGGCCGCCTTCGCGGTCGGCGCGCTGTCGCTGGCGGGGATGCCGCCGACGGCCGGCTTCCTCGGCAAGCTCGCGCTCTTCCGCAGCGGCGTCGACCTCGGCAGCGTCGCGCTCGTCGTGCTGCTGTTCGTCGGCGGCGCGCTCTCGTTCGTCTACGCCTTCCAGCTCTACCAGCACGAGTTCTGGCGCGGTGGGCGCGTCCACGCCGGCACCGACGAGGCGCAGATCAACGCGACCGCCGACCTGCACCCGGCGAGCCCTGTCGCCGTGCGCGCGGTGAGCGTGGTCCTCGCGCTCGTCGTGCTGGGGCTGGGGATCTGGCCGGAGCCGCTGCTGTCGCTGTCGGCCGACGCCGCCGCCGTCCTGCACGGAGGAGCCCCACGGTGACCACCGGTCTCGGCTTCCGCCTGCTCGCGATCGTCGTGCTGCTGGCGATCTGGCTGCTGACGCTCAGCTCGCTCGCGTGGGGCGACCTGCTCGTCGGACTCGTGCTCGCGATCATGCTGGAGCTGGGCTGGCGCCGGCGCGTCGCGCGCGGCGGCACGATCGGGACCGCGGACGGCGAGCTGCAGCGGCCGCCGCTGCACCGCGCGCTGCTGGCGCTGCCCGCGCTGGTGGGTGCCGTGCTCGTCGACATCACGCGCGGCACGTGGGAGGTCGCGCAGTACTCGCTCGGCGTGCGCGAGGTCGAGCACGACGGGATCGTCGAGATCGAGCTGGAGGGGATCTCGGAAGAGGGCGTCGCGGCGTGGGCCTTCATCTCGACGATCTCGCCCGGCGAGCTGGTGCTCGACGTCGACGAGGAGCGCGGCGTGCTGGTGATCCACGCGCTCGACGCGAGCGACCCGGAGGCGATCCGCGCCCGCCACCACGACTTCTACGAGCGCTACCAGCGAAAGGTGATCCCGTGAAGGAGGCCCTCCGATGCCCGAGATCGTGATCGTCGTCGCGCTTGTCTGCGTCGTCGCGATGCTGGCCGTCGGCGCCGCCGTGCTGCTGCGCGCTCGCGACGTGCTGGAGCGCATCGTCGCGCTCGACCTGCTGACCGTCATCTGCGTGATGCTGCTGGCGCTGCTGAGCTACCTGCGCGAGGTCTCCTACTACCTCGACGCGGCGCTGGCGCTCGCCGCGCTGTCGTTCGTCGCGACGCTGGCGGCCGTCAAGTCCGACGGCGGCGGAGGGCCGTTCCGGTGATCGCGACGGTGCTCGAGGTGCTCGGCGTGGCGCTGATCGCGCTCGGGATCGCGACGACCGCGATCACCGTCTACGGCGTCGTGCGGATGAGAGGGCTGTACACGCGGCTGCAGGCGGCGAGCAAGGCGTCGATGCTCGGCGCGGTCGCGATCCTCGCCGCGTCGATCGGCACTCGCGACGGCGCGACGATCGCGCGCGCCGTCGTCGTCGCGCTGTTCCTGCTGCTGACGACGCCGGTCGCCGCCCACGCGATCGCGCAGGCGGCCTACCGCCGCGACCGCGAGGCTCAGACGGCCGGCGCCGGCAGCGGGCCGGCCGACGACTCCGCGCGCTGAGCGCCGCCCGCGGTCTGCGCCCCGAGCCGCCGCACGAAGAACAGCAACAGCAGGTCGACGAGCAGCCCGATCACGGCGCCGAACTGCGACTCGTAGAAGTCGAAGACGCGGCCGATCAGGATCGAGACGAGCAGCGCGCGCTCGAACCAGCGCACCGCCTCGTCCATTCCGCCGCGGCGGACGAGCACGATCCCGCGCGCGACCATCACGCCGGCGACGAAGCTGGCGGTGACGCTCGCGATGTTGGCGACGTGGAGGTTGCCGAAGCCGTCGCCGACGAAGCCGGGGTGGGCGCCGCCGAGGTCGACGACGAGCGCCAGCGCCAGCTCCGCGGCGGAGATGAACGACAGCAGCGCCCAGACGGCGAAGACGCATGTCAGGACGGTGGGGAAGGAGGGGCGGGCGGTGAAGCGGTGGACGGCCGCGCTGGCGCGCCGCACTTGGCGCTCGACGCGGCTCGGCGGCGGCGCCGGGATCGTCTCGATCTCCTCCAGCAGCCGGCGCACCGGCGCGACCAGCGGGTCGGCCGGATCGGAGCGGTCGAGCAGCTCGAGCGCGCGGGCGCGGGTGCGGTCGTCGAACGGGTGGCGGGTCGCCTCGCCGGCCAGCTCGATCGCGTTCGCGAGGCTCTCGCGCGGCGTCAGCAGGCCGCGGTTCTGGATCCAGCGCGCGAGCAGGAAGAGGCCGACGAAGATCAGGTAGATCAGCGCCGCGGCCGGTTGGTAGAAGTAGTTGTTGTCGGACGTGACGAACTTGCCCAGCTCGTCGATGAAGAAGCCGAAGCCGACGCCGCCGATGATCGCGACGCGCCGTTTGACCGGCCGGCCGAGGAAGGTCACCGAGAGGCCGATCGCGACGAGCATGAAGAGGCCGCCCCACAGCAGGTGGGCGATGTGCAGCCCGTGGCCGCCGAGCTGCGGGTAGTTCGTCAGCCACAGCTGCGTGCGGATCACCAGCACGGTCGCGACGGCGGTGATCAGCAGCGTCTCGTGCAGCGGGCCGAAGTCGCTGGAGCGCAGGAGGGGGCCGGAGAGGCGTTGGAGGCGGGAGGGGGCTGACATCTCTGCCGGGAGATCGGCAGATCGGGGCGCGAGCTTCAGTCCTGCATCGGCGCGGCGGGCCAGTCGAGCCCGCGCAGCAGCTCGATCGCGGCCGTGAGATGCTCGCGCGGCGGCCGCTGCGGCTGCACGTGCACGAGTTTGCGGGCCGATCCGATCGCGCCCATGAAGGCGCCGGCGAGCAGCTCGGCATGCTGCTGATCGGCGCCGCGCTCGCGCAGGAAGTCGGCGACGGCGGCGTGATGGTCGGCGATCAGCGCCTCGTCGCGCCGCTGCAGCTCCGGCTCGCGTTCGAGCAGCTTCAGCATCTCGCCGCGGTCGCCGGTCGTGTCGCCGGTGTCGCCGGCGTCTGGGCCGAGCAGTCCCAGCAGCGCGTCGACCAGCGCGTCGAGCGCGGGCCGTTGCGGCGGCTGCTCGGCGAGCAGGCGGCGGAAGCGGCCCAGCTCCTCCGCGTGGCGGTGGAAGACGAGGTCCTCCTTGCGCGGGAAGTGGCGGAAGACGGTGCGCGGGGCGACGCCGGCCTCGGCGGCGACCTGTTCGACCGAGGTGCGCGCATAGCCGTACGTGAGGAAGAGGCGGCGCGCGGCGGCGACGATCTCCGCGCGAGCGCGGGCTCTGTTGCGGTCACGCAGCGTCGGGCGTGTGGCGGCCACGCGCGAAGGGTAGTGCGTAGGACCAACGCGTAAGATGTCAGTCACTGCCATTTCGACAGTCGGAGCCTTTTCACCGTCATGTTCGCCCAGCGGATCGTCACCGGCCGCCGCTCGAAGTTCCTCGTCACCTTCCTCTGCATCCTGATCGCGGGCGGGCTCGCCTCGCAGTCGGGCAAGCTGGAGGAGGTCCAGAAGAGCGACACGGCCGACTTCCTGCCCGGCGAGGCCGAGTCGGTCGCGGCGCTGGAGGCGGCGCGCCAGTTCCCCTCCGGCGACGTCAGCCCGGCGGTCGTCGTGGTCGCGCGCGAGGGCGGGCTGACGGCCACCGACCGAGAGGCGGTCGCGCGGCTGCGCGAGCAGGCCGGCGGGGGCGGCGAGGGCGCGCTCGACCTCCCGCTCGCGGTCGACAGGCTCCCGCCCGCGACCTTCTCCGACGACGGCGCAGCGGCGCTGCTGGCGATCCCGCTGAGAGCGACCGACGGCGACGCGGTCGCGGAGGCGGTCACGCGGCTGCGGGACGAGCTGGCCGTCAGCTCGCCCGCCGGGCTCGCCACGGCGGTGACCGGCCCGGCCGGCTTCACGACCGACCTGAAGGAGGTGTTCGCCGGGGCCGACACGCGCCTGCTGGCGATCACCGGCCTGCTCGTGCTGGTGCTGCTGATCGTGATCTACAGATCGCCGATCTTCTGGCTGGTGCCGTTCTTCACCGTGCTGTTGACCGAGGGCGCCAGCCGCGGGATGGCGGCGCTGCTGGGGGAGGCGGGGCTGACGATCAACGGCCAGAACGCGGGGATCCTGTCGGTGCTCGTCTTCGGCGCCGCGACCGACTACGCGCTGCTGCTGGTCGCGCGCTACCGCGAGGAGCTGCGGCGCGAGGAGGACGCGGGCGCCGCGATGCGCGCCGCGCTGAGGGGAGCCGCGCCGGCGATCCTCGCCTCCGGCGGGACCGTGATCGCCGGCCTGCTGACGCTCGTGCTCGCCGACGTCGACTCGACCGCCTCGATCGGCCCGCTCGGCGCGGTCGGCGTCGCGCTCGCGCTGGTGCTCAGCCTCACGGTGCTGCCCGCGACGCTCGTGATCGCGGGGCGGCGAGCGTTCTGGCCGTACGTGCCGCAGGTGGTCGCGGGCGCCGCGCGCGCGGACGCCGACGTGCCCGCCAACGACGCGGACGACCCCGGCGCCCACCGCGCCTGGCACGCGCTCGGCCGCCGCATCGCCGCCCGCCCGCGGCGGCTGTGGCTCGGCGCGACCGCCGTCCTCGCCGTGCTCGCGCTCGGCCTGACGGGAATGGACACCTCGCTGACGCAGGAGCAGCAGCTGCGCGGCAACCCCGAGGCGGTCGCGGGGCAGGCGCTGCTCGGCGACCACTTCCCGGCCGGGTCGTCGGCGCCCGCGAGCGTGATCGTGCCGGCCGGCGGCGATGCCGCCGCCGTCAGAGCCGCGATCGAGGACGCGCCGGACGACGTCGCGGCCGGCGTGCAGCGCGTCGAGGAGGGCGAGCCGGGCACGCAGATCAGCGTCGTGCTCGCGAGCGATCCCTTCTCGGAGGAGGCGGTCGCGGCGATCCCGCGGCTGCGCGGGCTCGTCCACGAAGCCGCGCCCGGCGCGCTCGTCGGCGGTCAGACGGCGCAGTCGTTCGACCTGCGCGAGGCGGCCGAGCGCGACAACCTCGTGATCCCGCCGCTGACGCTGCTGGTCGTCTTCGTCGTGCTCGTCGCGCTGCTGCGCGCGGTCGTGGCGCCGCTGCTGCTGCTCGCCGCGACCGCGCTCTCCGCGGCCGCCGCGCTCGGTGCAGGCGTGCTGATCTTCGAGCACGTGCTCGACCTGCCGGCGGTCGATCCGGCGCTGCCGCTGCTGGCCTTCGTCTTCCTCGTCGCGCTCGGGATCGACTACACGATCTTCCTGATGGCGCGGGCGCGCGAGGAGACGCGGCGGCGCGGCACCCGCCGCGGCGTGCTGGCGGCGCTGGCGGTCACCGGCGGCGTCATCACCAGCGCCGGCGTCGTGCTCGCCGGCACCTTCTCCGCGCTGGCGGTGCTGCCGCTCGTCGTCCTGACCGAGCTGGGCACCGTCGTCGCGTTCGGCGTCCTGCTCGACACGCTCTTGGTCCGCTCCGTCCTCGTCCCCGCGCTCGTCCACGACGTCGGCCCGCGCGTCTGGTGGCCCTCCCGCCTCGCGCGGGAGCGCGGCGAGGGCGAGCGCCGCTAAGCCGCCAGCAGATCCTGCGCTGGCGCGGCGGCTCTCGGCAGCTCGCGGATCCCGAACGCGGCGCTGAGCGGCAGCGGCATGCCGAAGTGGTGGCCCTGCACGAGGTCGACGCCCAGCTCGCGCAGCAGCGCGTGGGTCTCGGCGTCGCCGACCTGCTCGGCGATCGCGGTGCGGCCGAGGCCGTGGACGACCTTCACGGCCGACTCGACGAGCAGGCGGTCGGCGGGGTTGCGGGCGCAGTGCTCGACCAGCTCGCCGTCGAGCTTGAGCGCGTCGAACGGCAGGTGCTTGAGGTAGTAGAGCGAGCCGAGGCCGGCGCCGAAGTCGTCGATCGCGAACTGGCAGCCGAGACCCTGCACGTGCTGGGCGAAGGTGCGTGCGAGCTGCACGTCGGCGACGGCGGCCGTCTCGGGGATCTCGAACAGCAGGTTGCTCGGCTCGACGCCGGTGCGGCGCAGCTCGCCGGCGATCAGCGCAAGCAGCGTCGCGTCGCCGAGCGAGCGGCCGGATATGTTGATCTCCAGGCGGGTTGCGGCACCGCGCTGCTCCAGCTCGGCGAGCAGCGCGATCGCGTTGCGCACGACCCACTGGTCGATCGCCACGATCAGCCCGTCGCGCTCTGCGATCGAGAGGAAGGCGGCCGGCGGGATCAGGGTCCCGTGCGGGCCGGTCATGCGCAGCAGCAGCTCGTGCTGGACGGTCGCTCCGCTGCGCGCGTCGAGCACCGGCTGGGCGACGAGCGCGAAGCGGTCGTGCGCGAGCGCGTCGACGATCCGGTCGCGCCAGGTGGTGCGCGTGCGGGCGCGGGCGGCGGCGTGCTCGTCGGCGGCGAAGAAGGCGAAGCCGTCGCCGCCGGCGTCCTTCGCGTCGTACATCGCCAGGTCGGCGTCGACCATCGCGCCCTCGGCGGTCAGCTCGCCGTGCTCGTCGAGCACGGTCACGCCGACGGAGATCGTGACCGCCTCGGCGCGCTCGCCGGCGGGGTCGGCCTGCGCGCGGACGGCCTCGACCAGTCTGCGCGCGACTATCGCGGCCTCTCTGCGGTCGGCCTTCGGCAGCAGCACGGCGAACTCGTCGCCGCCGAGGCGGGCGAGCGTGTCGGTCGTGCGCAGGCGGCGCCGCAGGACGCGCGCGACGCTCGTGATGACGCGGTCGCCGGTCGAGTGGCCGTAGGCGTCGTTGACCTGCTTGAAGCGGTCGACGTCGAGCATGATGACGGCGCCCTCGCTGCCGTAGCGCTGCGCCTGCGCGACGTGGCGCTCCAGCTCCTGCTCGAAGCGGCGGCGGTTCAGCAGCCCGGTCAGCGGATCGTGGTCGGCCATGTGCTGCAGGTGGGCCTCCGCGCGCTTGCGCTCGGTGATGTCGAGCACCTGCAGCAGCACCCGCGCGCCGCGGCCGTCGGGGCTGCGCAGCGCGGCGGCGTGGACGGCGGCCGGCACGACCTGGCCGGTCGCGTGGACGCAGCGCAGCTCGGTCTCCAGGCCGCCGCGCTCGCCGGCGCGCAGCTGCGCCAGCGCCTCGCGCAGGACGGCGACGTCCTCGGGGTGGACGAGCTGCGTCAGCGGCCGCCCGATCAGCTCCTTCGGCGTGAAGCCGACGATCTGGCCGAGCGCGTGGTTCGCGTCGGCGAAGCGGTCCTCGCGATCGACGACGGCGTTGCCGATCGGAGCGGTGTCGAAGATCGTCCGCAAGTTGGCCTCGGCGCGGCGCACGGCGCGCTTGTGAAGCCGGAACGCGACCACGATGGCCGCCGCCGCGGAGAGTGCGAGGAGCAACACGAGGGGGATCACGACCTCAGACATCGGTCCACTTCGCTGGCGCTTGAACCGTGGATGTGCCATTTCATCCCGATTCAAACCGGTCGTGGCGCGAGGGCGCTCAGAAACGCGGTCGTTCGCGGTCGGGCGTGATCGAAATAGATGCGAGAACGGGGTCCGCTTAGACTCGTTCGCAATGGATCCGGTTCCGCTTCCGATCGCCGGCGCGCCGCTGCCGGAGCGCGCCGACGCCGCCCGCAACCGCCGCCGCATCCTCGCCGCGGCCGAGGCGCTGTTCGACGCGCGCGGGGTCGGCAACGTGACGATGGCCGAGGTCGCCGCCGCGGCCGGCGTCGGCAAGGCGACCGTCTTCCGCCGCTTCGGCGACAAGGCGACGCTGCTCGACCAGCTGCTCGGCGAACGTGAGCGCGAGCTGCAGGAGGCGCTGCTGAGCGGCCCGCCGCCGCTCGGTCCCGGCGCCCCGCCGCAGCAGCGGCTGACCGCCTTCGTCACCGCGCTGGCCGCCTTCTGCGAGCGCCATCGCCACGTGCTGCTCGCCTCGGAGATCTCCAGACCGGGCGCCCGCTACATGACCGGCTCCTACGTCGCCTGGCAGCAGCACGTCGCGCTGCTGCTGGCGCAGGCGCGCCCCGACCTCGCCGACCCCGAGCTGCTCGCCGACCTGCTGCTGGCGCCGTTCGCCGGCGAGCTGGTGACGCACCTGCGCGACGGCCGCGGGATCCCGTTCGCGCGCTACGAGGCGGCGTTGCGCGCGCTCGTGGGAGCGGTCTCGCCCGGCGCCGCCGCGCCCGCGGGCGGAGCAGCGTGAAAATGTCGGAGCTGACGCGCCTGACCGCGCAGCTCGGCGACTGGCGGCAGCGGCCGGGCGCGCTCGTCGAGCGGCTCGCCGACGCGCTTGCCGCGGTGATCGAGCGCGGCGGCCTCGATGGCGTGCGGCTGCCGGCCGAGCGACGGCTCGCGAGCGAGCTGGGCGTCAGCCGCGCGACCGTCGTGCACGCCTACGCGCGCCTGCGCGAGCGCCGCCTCGTCCTCTCGCGCGAGCGCTCCGGGACGGTCGTGCGGTCAGTCGGCCGGCGCGGCCGCGCGCCCGGCACGCAGCTGCCGCAGTTGCACCGGCTGCTGGCGCCCGACGCCGAGCGCGTCGACCTCGCCGTCGCCGCGCCGCCGCTCGACGAGCTGGTCGCCGGTATCGCCGTCGAGCTGGGGGAGGCGGCCGAGCTCGTCCAGCCGCACGGCTACGACCCGCAGGGGATGCCGGCGCTGCGCGAGGCGATCGCGGAGCGGCTGACGCGCGACGGCCTCGACGCGCGCGCCGACGAGGTCCTGATCACCTCCGGCGCGCACGAGGCGCTCAACCTGATCACGGCGCTGTTCGTCGGCCGCAGCCAGCCGGTCGCCGTCGACGCGCCGACCTACCCGGGGGCGCTCGAGCTGTTCGAGCGCGCCGGCGGCCGGCCGCTGACGGTCGCCGGCGACGCCGCCGGCATGCGCGCCGACGCGCTCGCCGCGCTGCTCGACAGACAGGTCGTCGCGCTGCTCTACCTGATGCCCGGCTGCCACAGTCCGACCGGCCGCTCGATCGCGCTCGGCCGTCGCCCGGCGCTGCTGGAGCTGGCCGCCCGTCACGACCTGCTGGTGGTCGAGGACGCCGCGCTCGACAAGCTGCGCTTCGACGGCCCGCTGCCGTCGCTGCGGGCGCTGGCGCCCGAGCGCGTGCTGCGCGTCGGCTCGCTCGACAAGCTCGCGTGGGCGGGGCTGCGCGTCGGCTGGGTGTGCGGGCCGCGCGCGACGATCGCGCGGCTGGCGGCGCTGAAGGCGGCGCGCGATCTCGGCAGCGGGATCCTCGGTCAGCTCGCCGCGCTGCGGCTGCTGCGCGACGTCGACACGCTGCGCGTCGCGCGGGTCGAGCAGGCCCGCGCGCGGATGGAGCACCTGCGCGGGGAGCTGGCCGCGCGGATCCCGGCGTGGCGGATCGACAGGCCGCAGGGCGGCTGGTCGCTGTGGGCGGAACTGCCGCCCGATGCCGGCGTCGACGGCGACGCGCTGACGGCCGCCGCCGCCCGCCACGGCGTCGACGTCGCCGCCGGCTCCGCCCACGTCGCCGGCAGAGAGCGCGTCAGCGCGATCCGCATCGCCTACCCGGCCCCGGAGCCGCTGTTGACCAAGGGCGCGGAGCGGTTGGCGGCGGCCTGGGCCGAGCTGGCCCCCTGAACACCGTGAAGTTGCTGGTCCCACAGACCAGCAACTTCACGGTGTTCGCTCAGCGCACGACGTCCAGCCACCCGGCGAAGCGCTCATCGCGCCCGTGGACGGCGTCGTCGTAGGCGGTCTGCACGGCCTGCGTGACCGGCCCGCGCGAACCGCTTCCGATCGCCCGGCCGTCGACCTCGCGCACCGGCGTGATCTCGGCGGCGGTGCCGGTCATGAACAGCTCGTCGGCGAGGTACAGCTCTCCCCGCGTCAGCGCCCGCTCGGCGACCGGCAGGCCGAGCACGCCGGCCAGCTCCAGGACCGCCAGCCGCGTGATCCCGCCGAGCGCGCCGCTCGACAGAGGCGGCGTCAGCAGCACGCCGTCCTTGACGAGGAAGAGGTTCTCGCCCGAGCCCTCCGCCAGCAGCCCGTTCTCGTCGAGCAGGATCGCCTCGTCGAAGCCCAGCTCCTCCGCCTCGACCCGCGCAAGCACCGAGTTGAGGTAGTGGGCGGTCGCCTTCGCGCCCGGCAGGTGGGTGCCGTGGCCGATCCGCCGCCACGAGGAGATCTTCGCGCGGATGCCGCGCGTCATCGCCTCCTCGCCGAGGTAGGCGCCCCAGCCCCACGTCGCGATCGCGACCTCGACGGGTGAGTTTCTCGGCGAGACGCCCATCGCGCCGGAGCCGCGGAACGCGATCGTGCGCACGTACGACTCGGCGAGCCCGCTCGAGGCGATCAGCGTCCGCGTCGCGTCGACCAGCTCGTCGACGGAGAACGGCAGCTCCATCCCGTACAGCTTCGCCGAGTCGCGCAGCCGCTCGTGGTGGGCGCGGTGGTGGACGAGCACGGGACCGGACGAGGTCGCGTACGCGCGCAGGCTGTCGAATACCCCGGTGCCGTAGTGGAGGCCGTGGGTCAGCACGTGCACGTTCGCCTCGGCCCAGGGCACGAAGCGACCGCTCATCCAGATCTGCTCGGTCGGTTGCATGGAACGACGGTATGCGCGCGGGGCGGGTCACCAACGGTCCAACGGGCCGGTCGTGGACCGCCGTCACAGAGCAGATCTATGCACGTGCAACAATCATTGGCATGCTCCGCATCAGCGTCCTCGACCAGTCACCGATCGTCGAAGGCTCCAACGGCTCGGAGGCGCTGCACAACACGCTCGACCTCGCGCGCCTGACCGACCGCCTCGGCTTCCACCGCTACTGGGTCGCCGAGCACCACGGCGGCCCGATGCTCGCGAGCCCCAGCCCCGAGGTCCTGATCGGGCCGCTCGCGGCCGCGACCGAGCGGATCCGCGTCGGCTCCGGCGGCGTGATGCTGCCGCACTACAGCCCGCTCAAGGTCGCCGAGAACTTCTCGATGCTGGCCGGCCTCGCGCCGGGGCGGATCGACCTCGGGATCGGCCGCGCGCCCGGTTCCGACGGCCACACGATGCTGGCGCTTCAGCGCGACCGCCGCCAGGCCGCGCCCGACGACTTCCCGCAGCAGCTCGCCGAGCTGCTCGGCTATTTCGAGGACGACCTGCCGCGCGGCCACCCGTTCGCGCGCTATTCGAAGTGGCTGCCGGGGCGCCCGCAGCGGCCCGACGTGTGGCTGCTCGGCTCCTCGCCGCAGAGCGCGCTGTGGGCCGCCGAGCTGGGCGTGCCGTACTCGTTCGCCGACTTCATCAACCCGCGCGGCGCCGCGATCGCGCAGGACTACCGCGAGCGCTTCCAGTCGGGCAAGCGGAGTGAGGCGCCGGAGGTCAACGTCGGCGTCTGGGCGCTCGCCGCCGACAGCGACGAGGAGGCGCAGCTGCTGTCGACCAGCGCCCGCATGGCGATGGCGATGCTGCGCCAGGGGCGGCTGATCGAAGTCCCGACCGTCGAGCGCGCCGTGCGCTTCCTCGAGTCGCAGGGGAGCGAGATCGCCGGCGCGCCGGCCGGTCGCCGCACGATCGTCGGCACGCCCGCGAGAGTGCGGGAGGGGATCGAGCAGGTCGCCGAGGAATATGGCGCCGGCGAGGTCGTCGTGATCACGATCACCCACGACCACGCGGCGCGTCGCCGCTCCTATGAGCTGATCGCGGAGCAGTTCGGTCTCTCCGCAAGCCCGAATCACACCCATCCGGGTGTTGCCATGCAGAGCTGAGAGGGGAGAATTCCCGATCATGAGCACCACCGTCGCCCCCGCGCCCGCCACCCGCAAGACACCGCCGCTGGAGGATCACGTCATCGTCATCTTCGGGGCGACCGGAGACCTCGCGAAACGAAAGCTCTTCCCCGGGCTGTTCCACCTCTTCGCCGCCGGGCTGATGCCGGAGGAGTTCCGCATCATCGGCTCCGGCCGCAACGCGCCGGGCGATGACGACGACTTCCGCGAGCTGGTGCGCGAGGCGCTGGAGGAGTTCGGCCGCCGCGACGTGCGCGAGGAGATATGGGAGCCGTTCGCCAAGCGGCTGTCGTTCACCGCCTCCAGCGCCGGCGACGGCGAGGAGCTGGCCGCGGCGGTCCGCCGCGCCGAGCAGGCGATCGGCCACGCGACGCGGCGGCTGCTGTACCTGTCGGTGCCGCCGTCGGCGATGAAGCCGATGGTGCGGATGCTCGGCGCGACCGGTCTCGTCGCCGGCGCGCGGCTGATCATGGAGAAGCCGTTCGGGACAGATCTGGCGAGCGCGCGCGAGCTGAACGCCGTCCTGCGCGAGGTCGTCGAGGAGGATCAGATCTTCCGCATCGACCACTTCCTCGGCAAGGAGGCGGCGCAGAACATCCTCGCCTTCCGCTTCGCCAACGGCCTCTTCGAGCCGGCCTGGAACCGCAACCACATCTCGCACGTGCAGATCGACGTGCCGGAGACGCTGACCGTCGAGGGGCGGGCGAACTTCTACGAGGGCACCGGCGCCTTCCGCGACATGGTCGTCACCCACCTCTTCCAGCTGCTCGGCTTCGTCGCGCTGGAGCCGCCGGTGAGACTGACGCCGAAGGCGCTGCACCAGGAGAAGGCGAAGGTCTTCGACGCGATGCGCCCGCTGCGTAGAGACAAGGTGATCCTCGGCCAGTACGAGGGCTACCGCGGCGAGCAGGGGGTTGACCCGGACTCGCAGGTCGAGACGTTCGCCGCGATCGAGGTCAAGCTCGACACGTGGCGCTGGGAGGGCGTGCCGTTCCTGCTGCGGACCGGCAAGGCGATGGCCGAGGGCCGCCGCTCGATCACGATCGGCTTCAAGGAGCCGCCGCTGCGGATGTTCGCCGACGACGGCGACTTCGCCCACTGCCAGCGCCCCAACGAGCTGGTCTTCGAGCTGGCAGACACGCCGCGGATAACGGTCGACGTGCGCGCGAAGGTGCCCGGCCCGGCGCTGGAGCTGGGTGCGGCGCCGCTGACGCTCGACTTCGCCGACGCCTTCAAGGAGGGCAACGGCCTGGAGGCGTACGAGCGGCTCGTGCTCGACGTGATGCGCGGCGACCACACGCTCTTCACGAGCTCGCAGGAGATCGAGCGGCTGTGGGAGATCAGCGACCCGCTGCTGCAGGACCCGCCCGCGATCCGGACCTACCGGCGCGGCTCGTGGGGCCCCGACGAGGCGATCGCGCTCGCCGGCAAGCGCGGCTGGCGGCTGCCCGAAGCCGAGCCCTGCTGAGCAGGACGCAGGCCGGCTGAGCAGGGCGCAGGCCGGCCGAGCGGGATGGCGCCAGCCGGCCGGCTCCTGCGGCTCCTGAAACCGGTCGCCCGCTCGACCGCATTCCTGGTTGCGCCCCTGGCGCCGTTAGGCTACCCTCATTCTCGTTAGGGAACCCTAACGTTCATCAAAGGGGCCGACCGGACCGGGCGGGCAGCCGTTCCCTACGCGCGCGGCCTGAATTCACCTAATCAGGAGGACCGATGCTTCGGTCATTCAGCAGGCCCCTGCGCCTGCTCCTCGCCGTGCTCGCGTTCGGCGCGATGACGGCCGCCGTCCCCGCCGCCGCTCAAGCCACAGTGGTCAGCAGAGGCTCGTTCGAGCTGCTACCGCGTCCCTCGTGGGTGACGTACGTCGCGAGATTCGGCGGCACGATAAGAGCGATCTCGCCGGGCTCCGTCAACGCGACGACGAACGTCCTGACCGCCGGTCTCGGCGGGCTAACGTCGACCACGTACAACCTCGTGTCGACCTCCATCGGCAGCGGCCGCGCAGGCTTCGACGGCGGGATCGAATACACGGTCCCCTCGCACGGGATCTCCGTGAAGCTCGACGACTTCTACGTCACGACGACGTCGCCGACGAGCACTGTCGCGCAGGTCTGGGCGCTAGCCGACTACCAGGACATCGCCACCGGCACGCTAACCGGCTACAGACTGACGCAGATAGCGACCGTGAACCTCTCCGGCACCTTCACCGGCTCCACCGGGCCGCTGAGACACAGCTGGAGCAACGCGCCGCTGGCCCTGACGACCGATGGCGCGCTGATCTTCAACGGCGGCACCAACGGCGCCTACAGAGTCGGCGATGCGTTCGGATCGATCAACTGGTGGGTCTCGCTCTAGCCGAGCGGACCGACCCGGCGGCGGCCTGCCAGGGCCGCCGTCGTGAGCGGGCCGCACCCCCGGCCCGCTCACGACCTTCCCCCACGAAGCACAGGAGCAAGCCCGACGCCATGAAGCATCCCGTCCCCCCGCCGCCGCGCCGTCGCACGCTCGCGCTCTCCGGCGCGCTGCTGACGCTGCTGCTCGCGCCCGTCGCCGCCTCCGCCGCCGAGCTGCCGCTCGACCTCGGCGCCTACGACGCGACCTCACTGACCTTCGACGGGCTCAACAGCTCCGTCGGCGCCGAAAGTGCGGACGGCGAGGGGGCCGGCAGCGCCGTCGCCGGCGACTGCAACCTCGACGGCGACGGCAGAGCGGATCTCGTCGTCGGCGCGCCGTACGCGTCCGCGCCGGGGGCGCCCTACCACGGCCGCGCCTACCTCGTCTTCGGCGACTCAGCCCGCAGAGCCGGCAGGTACGGGCTCCCGAACGCCTCGGTCGACCCGCCGAGCGCCGGCACGGTCGAGATCTCCAGCGCTGCGCCGGAGGGGATGGTCGGCAGCGTCGTCGCCTGCGCCGATGTCGACGGCGACGGTCTCGACGACGCGGTGATCGGGAGCGATCTCGGCGGGATGGTGCACGTCATCCACGGCGATGCCGACCTCGGCGCGCATGCCCCGATCTCCGTCGACGCGCTCGGCACGGACGGCTTCACCGTCTCCGGGCCGGGCTTCTACCGCACCCACCTCGCCGCACTGGGCGACCTGAACGACGACGGCAAGGAGGAGTTCGCGATCGGCACCGCCGAAGCCGAGCCCGGCGGCGTCGGCAGCGGCGCCGTCGCGGTCGTCGCCGGCCGCGACGGCACCGACCCGGTCGACCTCAACACGCCCGGCAACGAGCTGCTGACGGTCACCGGCGGGCCCGGCGACGCGGTCACCCGCGTCGCCGCCGTCGGCGACCTCGGCGGCGGCGCCGCCGGCGCCAGAGACGGGATCCCGGACCTGATCGTGGGGGCGCCGGACTTCGACGGCCCGGGGGGCGCCGACTCGGGTGCCGCCTTCGTCGTCAGCGGTGCCGCCCGCGGCACGGTCGACGTGAGGAACTGGGACGACCCGGGCAGCGACGTGATCTTCCCGATCTGGGGGCCGCGCGCCGGCGCGACCGTCGGCGCGACCGTCGCCTCTGCGGGCGACGCGAACGGCGACGGTCTCGACGACCTCGCGATCGGCCTCGGCAACAACGCGAGACTGCCCGCGCCCGACGGCAGAGTGCGCCGCAGCGCATGGGTCGTCTACGGCCGCGGCGACGGCACGGCCGTCGACCTCGGCGCGCTCGGTGACGACGGCTACGCGCTCGACGGCGCGCCGCTGATCACGGCGACCGACGCGCTCGGCACGTCCATCGCCGCGCTCGGCGACGTCAACGGCGACGATCGCGACGACCTCTCGATCGGCGCGCCCGGCTATGACCCGCTCGACGGCGAGCTGACCGGCGCCGCCTCGACCGGCGCCGCCTACGTCGTCTACGGCCGCACTGCGGCCGAGGGCAGCCTCTCGTTGACGAGAATGACCTGCGAGGACGGGGCGCGCGCGATCGGGGCCAGACGGATCACCGGCCTCGGCGCGGCGGTCGCCGCCGGCGGATCATTCAGCTCGGGCGACCAGCACCTGCTCGTCGGCGCGGCGACCGGCGTCACGAGCAACGGCAACTTCGTGCGCGCGATCCCGCTCGCCGACGTGCCGAGATCGTGCAGCAGAGAGGTGGAGCCGCCCGCGCCGCAGATCTACGACGAGGTCGACTGGGGCTTCCGCGAGAACTTCCGCCGCTACGTCACCAACGGCTTCAATCCGGCGCAGCCGGCAGTCCCGATATCGGCGAGCCGCGGAGCGATCTGCGAGGCCAACCCGAACACCGTCCACGGCGGCTGCGATCCGCGCCTCAAGCAGCTCGGGACCGACCCTCTGCCGACGCGCGCGCTGCGCTGGTCACTCGTCGGCGCCAGCGCGACCAACGGCGGCGATGCGACGATCGCCGCGCAGGGCCGCGTCACCTTCCGCTACCCGACCCACTTCTTCACGCTGGCGGTGAGCGACCCGTGGTTCGTGATCGTCGGTGACACGGTGTCGGTGCGGGCGCGGCTCGACCTCGATGTCGACCCGTCGTTCGGCGGCGGCAGATCGACCGACGTGCGGATGACGCTGGCGACCTTCGGACTGGCGGAGCCGGCGCAGGTGACGCCTGGCCGCGTCGTCTGGAGAACCGAGCCCGGCGAGATCAACGCGACCGCCGCGCAGGCGCTCGCCAACGGCACCTTCCTGTCGGCCGGCGCGCAGGTCGACCCGGTCACGATCACGATCCCGCGCTCGCTCGGCGAGCTGCCGGACGAGCCGACGGTGCCGGGGGAGAGGCAGCCGGACGCGCCGAGACCGCCGCCGCTCGTCCCGCCGAGAAAGCCGGTCGTCGTGCCGCCGTCGATCGCGGGCAGCGGCAGCGGCAGGGCGACGCTGCGCAGAGCGGGCAGCGTGCTCGCCGCGACGCTCCGCTGCGGCACGGCGGCCTGCACGGTCGGGGCGCCGAGAGCGGTGACGCTGAAGCTCGGCAGAGGGCGGAGAGCGAGACGCGTCGTGATCGCGGTGCGAGCGCCGAAGCAGCTCGCGAGCGGGCGCAGAGGAGCGGTCGCGTTGGTGCTCGACCACGCCGACCTGCGGGCGCTCGCCGGGCGCACGGTGCGGCTGCGGATCCCGCTCGTGCTGCGCGCCGGCGGCAGACGGGTCGCAAAGACGGTCACCGTGACGATCTCGGTCCCGAGATCGCTTGGCGTGGCGAGGGGGACCGCGCCGAGATCGAAGCCGAAGGGGGCGCGCTAGCGCCAGGGGGAAGGCGGCGCGGCCGGCCTCCGAGGAGGTCGGCCGCGCGCCGCCGCGGCCGCGCGTGCGCCAGGTCTAGGCGCCGCGGCTGCGCGCGGTGTGCATGTCGAGCGCATGCCGCGCGATCAGCGCCGTCGCCTTGATCAGGCGCTCGCGCGTGCGCGCCGCGTCGACGCTGCTGGCCTGATCGCCCTCGCGCGCGACCAGCTCGCGCGTCTCCGCCTCGAGGTCGGCGTAACGCGGCAACGGCAGGTCCGGCAGCTCGTGCGGGATCGCCGAGAGCGGCACCGGATTGTCGAGGTCGAGCAGATCGGCGTAGTGCTCGATCCCGCGGATCGGCCGACCCGAGAGGTCGTCCACGATGCCGCGGCCGTCCTGCAGTTGGCACCAGACCGCCGCCAGCAGGTCGAGGGCCGGCTGCGTGTCGTTGGGGACCTTCGTCTGGGTTGCCATGACCTAATCCTAGTAAACCCGACTGACAATGTCTAGTTTGTATGGCGTGCGCGGACTGCTGGTGTGTCGGCAGCCGCCGCAGAGGGCAGGCAAAGCACGAGGCGGGGCGCCGTGAGGAGCGAACCGCTCGGGGCCGCGGCGCGCTCCCTCGGCGCGTCGCGGTCCACAGTGCTTCGTCCTTCGGTGCATTCCGCGCTAGGCTCGACGGCATGCCGGTGCCGGCGATCGAGACCGCGCGACACAGCTCGCCGCTGGGCTCCTGGGAGATGGCCTACCGCGGCCCGGCGCCGCTGCTGCGCGACGTCGTGCAGCACTACGTCGGCTGGGACGAGCGCACGCCGCTGCCGCTGCGCCGGCGCCAGATGCCGATCGGCGCGGTCCCCGTGATCGTCAGCTTCGGGCTGCCGTTCGACCTGCTCGACCCGGCCGACCCCGACGGCGGCACGCGGCGCCGGCGCGTCTCGTTCGTCGCCGGCCTCCACGACGAGTACGCGATCGTCGAGCACGACGGCCTCAGCCGTGGCGTCGAGATCTACTTCACGCCGCTCGGCGCCCGCCGCGTGCTCGGCCAGCCGCTGCGCGAGCTGGCCAACGCCGTCGTCGCGCTGGAGGACGTGCTCGGCGAGCGCGCCGCGGGCGAGCTGGTCGAGCGGCTCGCGACCGCGCCCGGCTGGCGCGAGCGGTTTGCGCTGCTCGACGTGGCGATCTGCGCGCGGCTGGCCGACGCGCCGCCGCCGCTGCCGTCGGTCGCGTGGGCGTGGCGGCGGCTGGAGGAGAGCGGCGGCCGGCTGGCGATCGGCGCGCTCGCGCAGGAGCTGGGCTGCAGTCGCCGGCATCTCGTCGCGCAGATGCGCGAGCAGCTCGGCCTGCCGCCGAAGACGCTCGCGCGGATCGTTCGCTTCAACCGCGTCGTCGGGCTGCTGCAGCAGGACGACGGCGCGCGCCTGGCCGAGATCGCGCTGCACTGCGGCTACTACGACCAGGCTCATCTCAACCGCGACTTCCGCGCCTTCGCCGGCGACCCGCCGAGCGCCTTCTTCGCCCGTCGCCTGCCCGACGGCGCCGGCTTCGCCGCCTGACGCGGTCCGCGGGTCACGTTCGTCCAAGACGGCACGCGGCGAGGGGCGTAGCGTCGTCGGCACGAACCCGCGAGCAGGAGGGCTGACGAGATGGCCGCGACGAAGACGGCGATGACGACACCGGCGATCGTGCCGATCCTCAACTTCGCGCACGGGCGGAGAACGATCGACTGGCTGTGTGAGGCGTTCGGCTTCGAGCCGTTGATGGTGGTCGCCGGCGAGGACGGCCATGTCGGCCACTGCGAGCTGGCGCTCGGGCGTCAGCTCGTGATGGGCGGCTCGGCCGGCAGCGGCACACCGTACGAGCGGATCTCCCATCCGCCCGGCAGAGCGATGCTGTACGTCGCGCTCGACGGCGGCGTGCGCGAGCACTGCGAGCGGGCGCGCGCGGCCGGGGCGGAGATCGTGCTCGAGCTGGAGGAGAAGGAGTACGGCGGCACCGACTACACCGCGCGCGACCCCGAGGGCAACCTGTGGACGTTCGGCAGCTACGTGCCGGAGGTGCCCGCGGCGTAGCCCGTCGCGGCGGCGCCGCCCCGCGTGCGGCGCCGTCGCGGCGGCGCCGCCCCGAGCCGCGAGCGGCGCCGTTGTAGCCTGAGGCGGGTGATCTATCTCGCACGGCACGGCCGCACGCCTTACAACCACGAGGGGCGCTTTCAGGGGCAGGGCGACGTCCCGCTCGACGAGACCGGCCTCCAGCAGGCGCAGGAGCTGGCGCAGAACGCGGCGCCATACGGCTTCGTCGCGCTGTACGCCAGCCCGCTCAGACGCGCTCGTCAGACGGCCGAGGCGGTCGCCGCCCTCACCGGGCTGGAGATCCGCTTCGACGACCGCCTGATGGAGACCGACACCGGCGACTGGACCGATCGCAGCTTCGAGGAGGTGCGGGCTGAGGACGCCGCGGCCTTCGACGCGTGGCTGACGGGCGATGAGTCGTTCGCCTTTCCGGGCGGCGAGTCCTTTCAGCAGCAGGGCGACCGCGTGATGGCCGCGATCGCCGAGATCGAGCAGGGGCCGCAGCCGGCGCTGGTCGTCTGTCACGGCGTCACGGCGCGGATGGCGCTCGCGCGCCGGCGCGGCGAGCCCGGCCCGATCAGAGCGCCGCTCGCCAACGGCGCGCTCGTCCCGCTCGACGGCGACCCCGCCGAGGCGCAGAAGCCGCCGAGCGCGACGGAGACCGCGGCGAGCTGAGCGCCGCCAGCCGCCGCGCGCGGCGACGACTGCAGCTCTGCTGTCGTTCAGCAGCAGCAGACCTGCACTCGTGCGCGCGCGGCGCTGCTCACGCCGCGAGCGCGAGCAGCGCGGCGATCTGCGCTGGGGCCGCGGTGCCGCTCGCGCGCGTCGCGAGGCTCGCCGCCGCCATTCCCGCGAGCGCTGCGCACCACGCGGCCAGCCGCTCGCGGTCGGCGCCGGCTTCCGAGGCGACCGCGGCGACGCGCGCGTGCGCGGCGGTGACCGAGTCCACGTCCCACAGCGTCAGGTCGACGGCGTCGAAGAGCGGATCGCCGGCGCACGGGCGCGGGTCGATCGCGACGAGGCCGCGTCTGCTCCCGCCGTCGAGCACGTTGCCGGGATGGAGGTCGCCGTGGACGAGCGCGGGCGGGACGGCGCGGTCGTCGCTGAGCTGGCGCGCCAGCGCGTGACCGCGCTCGAGCATGCCGGCCGGGACCGCCCGCTGCATGGCAGCGTCAGCGGCGCGACGCGAGCGCCATCTGCCAGCGCGCGGCGAGCGCGGCGGCTCGCGCCGGCAGTCCGTCGAGCCACGGCATCGCGCGGGCGCCGAAGCGCTCGGTCAAGCGGCGGCGGATCGCCTCGTCGAGCATCGCGCCATCAAACCACCGCGCGCCCGTCGCGGCGGCGCTTGGCAGGATCGGCGCCGTTGCGCTCGAATGGGATGAGCGCCCCATGGCCAGCTCGCTCGAGCAGCTCCAGCAGGTGACCGGCGCCGACGTCGCCGAGCTGCTGCGCGCCCGCGAACGGACGGCGGAGCGGATCGCGAGGCGTCGCGAGCTGCTGTCCGCGCTCGCCGTCGACGACGACGCGACCGTCGTGCTGATGGGCTCGTGGGGCCGCCGCGAGCTGACGCCGCGCTCCGACGACGACTACATGGTGCTCGTGCGCGGGGCGAAGAGAAGCGCGCCGCCGCGGCCGCTGCCGGAGGCGGTCGGGCGAGCCTTCGCCGCCGATCCGTCGGGGTCGAGCAGCCCAGGGCGCGAAGGGATCTTCGCGAAGGTCGTCTACTCGGCCGACCTCGTCCAGAGAATCGGCCTCGACGACGACTCCAACACCAACCTGACGCGGCGGATGCTGCTGATGCTGGAGTCGGTCGCGGCCTGCAATCCGGCGGTGCTCGAAGGCACTCGTCGCGACGTGATCGAGGACTACCTGAGCGACTCGGTCAAGGAGTTCCGCCCGCCGCGCTTCCTGCTCAACGACCTCGTCCGCTACTGGCGCACGATCGGCGTCGACTTCGTCGCGAAGGATCGTCAGCGCGCCGGCGAGGGGTGGGGGCTGCGCAATGCGAAGCTGCGCACCTCGCGCAAGCTGCTGTTCGCGAGCGGCCTGCTGCCGGTGCTGCGCTGCCACGAGCTGACCGCCGGGCAGATCCCCGACTTCCTCGCCGCGCAGTTCGCGCTGCCGCCGGCCGACCGCGTCGCCGCCGCCTTCCTGCACTACGAGGCGCTGATCCCCGGCGCTGCCGTCTTCGGCGCCTACGATCGCTTCCTGCGGCTGATCGGCGACGAGCAGGTGCGCGCCGAGCTGCACGCGATCGACGGCCGTGAAGCCGCCGACGCCTCGGAGCGGTTCGCCGAGGTGACCCAGCTCGGCCACGCGATCGATCGCGGCCTGATCAGCCTGCTGTTCGGCGACGGGCTGCGCAGAACGACGCAGGACTACGCGATCTTCTGAGACCGGAAAGCGTCAGCGCGGAGGCAGCGGCGCTTCGAGCACCCACGGCACACCCGTGCACCGTTCGAGCACCGGCAGGAACGCCTCGGCGTCCTCCGGCCGCAGCGGGACGTGCGCGCCGCTGCGCTCGATCGAGCTGACGTGGACCTCGGCGAGGCGGTCGCCGAAGGCGTCGACCAGCTCGTGCGCGAGCGCCATCGAGGGGTCGTGCAGCTGGGCGTGCGCGATGTCGAAGCAGAAGCGCGCTCGCGGCAGTCGCTCGAAGTACGGGGCCAGCTCGGCCGCGGTGCGCGCGTCCGACTTGCGCGGGTCCATGTTCTCCAGCCGCAGCCGGCTGCCGAGCGCGGCGAAGGCGCCGGCGTCGCCGAGCGTCTCCGGGTGCATGACGATCCCCTCGACCGACGCGGGCAGCTCGGCGAGCATCCGCGCGAGCGGCTCGGCGGCGTCGTCCCAGCCCTTCGACGGGCCGTGGACCGAGACGTGGCGGAACGGCAGCTCCGCGACGTTGTCGAGGAAGGAGAGAAGGCTCGGCAGCTCGCGGGCGCTCAGCGCCGACAGCTCGACGACGTCGTCGGAGAGCACCTCGGCGGCGGCCGCCAGGCGCGGCCAGTCGCCGCGCGCGCCGATCATGTAGCCGGTCGAGACGCCGATCAGCCCGTCGTTGCAGGCGAGCAGCTCTTCGATCTCGCTCACGGTGTGGATGATCTCGGCGGGGGCCAGCATCGGGAGGAAGACCCTAACCGGGGCTTCGGACCGAACCGGCCCCAACGGGGCCGGCTCGTCCGCAACGTGCGGCCTTTTCTCGCGCTGCCTAACGAGCGGCGACGCGCCAGCCGTGCGTCGCTACTCGACGCCGGTCCCGGTCGGGCAGACGGACTTGATCGTCTTGATCCCGAGCAGGTCGGCGATCACGCTGTTGGGCGCGATCCCGCAGCCGACGTCGGCGCTGCCGAAGTCGACGACGACCCAGCTCTTGGTGCCGGCCGGCTGGACGGCGATCACGTAGCCGCCCTGGAGGCTGTCCTGCCATCTCGGCTTCGGCGCGACGGTCGCGGTCGCCCACGATCTGCTGATCGTCGAGATCTTCGCGTCGATCACGCGGTATCTCGCCTTGAAGTCGGGGTCGCCGCCGCCGAGCGGCGACGCGAAGACGGCCTTCGCGAGCGCGGCGGTCTGCGCTCTCGTCGCCTTTCTGGCCGCGCCGGCCGGCGCGGTGCTGAGCAGGCAGGCGAGCAGTGCGATCGCCGCGGCGAGCGTCCAGCGGGTGCGTGACATCGAGTTCCTCCGTGGATCGGTGCGTCGAGGCGCCGGATCCTAATGCCCGGAGGTGACCTTCAGCCCGACGACCGACGCGAGCAGCAGTGCGAGGAAGAAGATCCGCGCCACGCTCGCCGGCTCGTTGAAGAGGAAGATCCCGAGCGTCGCGGCGCCGGCCGCGCCGATCCCGACCCAGACGCCGTAGGCGGTGCCGATCGGCAGCGTCTTGGAGGCGTGCGAGAGCAGCAGCAGCGACGCGATCATCGCGGCGACGGTCGGTATCGAGGGGGCGAGCTTGGTGAAGCCGTCGGTGTACTTGAGGCCGATCGCCCAGGCGACTTCGAGCATGGCGGCGGCGGACAGAATGAGCCAGGGCATGAGTGATGCGCTCCTGCGGACGTGTGGGGGGCAAGGCTGATGCGCGTCGTCTTGGCTGACCGGGTACGGCGCGTCTCGTCCGGGACCGGATCGACTAAGTGAGACCACGGTCGCGTTTAGCGTAGCACGCCCCGCAGGGTGGCGGAAGATCCCATCACGGCATGGCCCGCCGGGGCGACGCCGTGGAACTTCCAAATGCGAAGCACCACTACGCTCACGGGCATGCCGCTGATCTGGCGTGTGCTGGCGACGAACGCGGCCGTGCTCGCCGTGGCGGTCGCCGTGCTCGTGCTCACGCCCGTGACCGTCAGCGAGGACCCGACCGCCTGGGAGATCGCGATCCTGCTGCTCGGGGTGCTCGTGCTGCTGGTGCTCGACTGGCTGCTGCTGCGGCGCGCCTTCGCGCCGCTGGACCAGCTCGCCGCGTTCGCGCGCGGCGTCGACCCGTTGCGACCGGGCGAGCGGGTCGCGGGCGAGCGCGGCTCGGACCCGCACGTCGCCGCCGTCACGCGCGCGATCAACGAGATGATCGAGCGGCTGGAGCGCGAGCGGCGCGATTCCGCACGCGACGCGCTCTCCGCGCAGGAGGCCGAGCGGATCCGGATCGCGCGCGAGCTGCACGACGAGGTCGGACAGACGCTGACCGCCGTCGTGCTGCAGCTGGAGCGCGCGGTGCGCGACGCCGACGCCGGCCGCGCCGAGCAGCGCGAGCACGTCGAGGAGGCGCGCGAGCTGGCCCGGCACGCGGCGGAGGAGGTGCGCGAGATCGCCCGCCGGCTGCGCCCGGAGGCGCTCGACGACCTCGGCATCGCCAGCGCGCTCGTCTCGCTGGCGACCGCGAGCGGCCGTCACAGCGGCGTGCGCGTGACGCACAAGATCGACCCGGGGCTGCCACGCCTCGGCGACGACGAGGAGCTGGTCGTCTACCGCGTCGCGCAGGAGGCGCTGACGAACGTCGCGCGCCACGCCGGCACCGAGACGGCCGAGCTGCGGCTGGAGGCGCAGCCGCCCGGGGCGGTGACGCTGACGGTGCGCGACCGCGGCGCCGGCTTCGACCCGGCGGCGGTCGAGCGCGGCGGCGAGCGCGGGATCCGCGGCATGCGCGAGCGGGCAGTGCTGGTCAACGCGCGGCTGCAGCTCGACAGCGCGCCCGGGGTGGGCACGACGGTGCGGCTGACGGTGCCGTGCTCAGATGGCGCAGACCGCGGCGCGTCCGACGCAGACCGTGGCGCGCCCGATGCAGATCGCGGCGCGCATGACGCAGACGGCGGCGCGGACGGTGCGCGATGAGCACCCCGCTGATCACCCGCATCCTGCTCGCCGACGACCACGCGGTCGTGCGCGCGGGGCTGCGGCTGGTGCTCGACGGCGAGCCCGACCTGCGCGTCGTGGCGGAGGTCGCCGACGGCGCCGAGGCGGTCGAGCGCGGCGCCGCCGACGACGTCGACCTCGCGATCCTCGACGTCGCGATGCCGCGGCTGACCGGCCTGCAGGCGGCCGCCGAGCTGAGCCGCCGCGCGCCGCGCCTGCGGATCCTGATGCTGTCGATGCACGACAACGAGCAGTACCTGTTCGAGGCGCTGAAGGCCGGCGCCTCGGGCTACGTGCTGAAGACGGCGGCCGACAGGGACCTCGTCGAGGCGGTGCGCGCGGCGATGCGCGGCGAGTCGTTCCTCTACCCGGCCGCGATCACCGCGCTCGTGCGCGACTACCTGGAGCGCGCCAGCGCCGGCGAGGACGCGCCCGAGGACCCGCTCACCGTGCGCGAGCTGCAGGTGCTGAAGCTGATCGCCGAGGCGCACACCAACGACCAGATCGCGCTCGAGCTGGGGATCGCGAGACGGACCGTCGAACGCCACCGCGCGAACATCCTCGGCAAGCTGCACATGCGCGACCGCGTCGAGCTGACGCGCTATGCGATCCGCCGCGGGCTCGTGCAGCCGTAGGCCACGCGTCGCGCCCGGCCGCGCCGCCCGCGCCTACCCCGGCTTGCGCGCCGCCAGCGAGAACATCAGCGGCTGCTCTCTGCCCGCGGGCGGGTGGAAGCGGCGCTGCTCGTCGCCGCGCATGTCGGGGAACGGCTGCCAGCCGTTGCAGTGCGGATGCTCGGCGAACCGCTCGAGCGCGAGGCCGGCCGCGAGCGCGCCGCCGATCACCTCGCCGATCGTCCACTGGAACTCGACGCAGGGGTGCGGGTTGACCCAGCCGCGCGCCGCCGCGGCCGCCTCGCCGGCGCCGCCGCCGGTGTAGCCGACGTAGTCCTCGACGCCTTCCTGCCAGACGTTGCCGCCGGGCGCGCCGAAGTAGGAGCGCTCGATCCGCCAGCCCTCCTCGAAGACGTACAGCTGCGGGTGGAACTCGACGACGACCAGCCGGCCGCCCGGCGCCAGCACCGCCGCCGCGGCGCGCATCCAGGCGTCGAGGTCGGCGATCCAGGGGAGCGCGCCGTAGGAGGCGAAGACGACGTCGAAGCTGACGCCGCGCGCGGTCGCGGCCGCGCTCCAGTCGAGCACGTCGGCGCGCTCGAAGCTCGCCGCGATCCCGCTCGCGACGCTGTGCGCGCGCGCCGCCGCGATCGCCACGTCGGAGATGTCGACGCCGGTCGCGCGGGCGCCGAGCCGCGCCAGCGCGAGCGTGTCGGCACCGTCGTTGCACTGCAGGTGGGCGAGCCGCCGGCCGGCGAGGTCGCCGAGCAGCTCGAGCTCCTCCGCGAACAGGATCGGCGCGCCCGTGCGCAGACGCGCGGGCAGGTCGCGTCTGTGCGTCAGGTGGCGCTCGGTCGCGGCGTTCCAGGAGGCGCGGTTGCGCTCGTGCAGCTCGTTCGGCATGGCGCGGCCGAGTCTAGGCGCCGGCCGTCCGGCGCGTGCGGCGCTCGCCCCGCACGGCGCGCGCGAGCGCCGCCCGCCCGCGTCGGCGCCGCTCCGTGCGCCTCGTCACAGATGCCTTGCGAAGGGTCGTTAGCGTGCTAATACTTAGGTACCTACGAATTACTTCGAGCCCCCGGAGCCCCCGCCCGTGCCACCCGCAGACAACGCCCGCCGAAATCCTGGAACGACGCTCGCCGTGCTCGCGCTCGGCGTGCTCGCCTATGCCCTCTCGCAGACGATGATCGCCCCGGCGATGCCCGACATCCAGCACTCGCTCGGCATCACCACCTCCGCCGTCGCGTGGACGCTGACGGCCTACCTCGTCGCCGCCTCCGTGATGACCGCCGTGATCGGTCGTCTCGGCGACATCTTCGGCAAGAAGCGGGTGCTCGTGATCACGCTGATCGCGTTCGGGATCGGCTCGGCGATCTGCGCCGTCTCCAACTCGATCGGCATGCTCGTCGTCGGGCGGATCGTGCAGGGCGCCGCGGGCGGGCTCTTCCCGCTCGCCTTCGGGATCGTGCGCGACGAGTTCCCGCGCGAGAGAGTCGCCGGCGGCATCGGCCTGATCAGCTCGATCATGGGCGTCGGTGCCGGCTTCGGCCTCGTCGTCGGCGGCCTGCTCGTCGACCACGCCACGTGGCACTGGATCTTCTGGCTCGGCCTCGCGATCACCGCGATCGCGATCGTCGCGACGGAGCTGATCGTGCCCGAGTCGCCCGTCCGCACCCCCGCGAGAATCGACTGGGGCGGCGCGGCGCTGCTGGCGTTCGGCCTCGCGCTGCCGCTGATCGGCGTCAGCCAGGGCGGCGCCTGGGGCTGGGGCGATCCGAGAACGCTCGGCCTGATCTTCGTCGGCCTCGCCGTGCTCGCGATCTTCGGCTGGTTCGAGCTGCGCCAGAAGGAGCCGCTCGTCAACATCCGCACCTTCGCGCTGAAGCCGGTCCTGCTGACCAACGTCGCCACGATCTTCGTCGGCTTCGCGATGTTCGCCGGCTTCGTGCTCGTCCCGCAGCTGGCGCAGCTGCCCGAGTCGACCGGCTTCGGCCTCGGCACCAACGCGACCGTCGCCGGCCTGCTGATGCTGCCCTCGACGCTGCTGATGCTGTTCTCCGCGCCGTTCTCCGGCCGCTTCGGCGCCCGCCACGGTTCGAAGGGCCCGCTGATCGTCGGCGCGCTGATGACGAGCGTCGCGCTGTTCGCCTACGCCGCCGCGCACGGCAGCGCACCGCTGCTGCTGCTGTGGGGCGCGCTCCAGGGCGCCGGCATCGGCGCCGCCTTCGCCGCGATGCCGAACCTGATCATCGAGGTCGTGCCGCAGCACCAGACCGGCGAGGCGACCGCGGTCAACACGCTGCTGCGCAACGTCGGCGCCGCGATCGGCTCGCAGATCGCCGGCACCGTGCTCGCCAGCCACGTGCTCGCCTCGACCGGCGCCTCCAGCGACAGCGGCTTCACGCTCGCGTTCCTGATCGCCGGCGCCGCCGGCCTGCTCGCCGGCCTGATCGCGACTCGGATCCCGCGCCGCCGCGCCGCCGCCAGCGGCGCGACCGCCGAGCACGCGGCGCTCGTCGGAGCGGAGGCGTGAGCGATGGCCGTCGCGGTCGCCACCCCGCTCACCGCCGGGCACGAGGCGTTCATCGAGGCGTGGCGCCGCTTCTCGCGCGCGTCGCAGCGCGCGAAGGCGCGGCGCAAGTGCGGTGACGGCGAAGGCGCGCTGTCGCTGCCGCAGGCGCTGCTGCTGAGCGGCCTGCTGCACGAGTCCGAGCTGACGGTCGGCGCGCTCGCCGATTCCGCGATGGTCGCCAAGCCGACCGCGACGCGGATGCTCGACACGCTCGAGCGCGACGGTCTCGTGCTGCGCCGCAAGTGCGTGAGAGACCGCCGCGCCGTGCTCGTCTCGCTGACCGACGAGGGGCGCCGCGTGCTCGACGAGAGCTGGTCGTACCTGCACGCCGGCCTCGTGCGAGCGAGCGCGTCGTTGAGCGACGACGAGCGCCGCGAGGCGACCCGGCTGCTGCACCGCCTCGCGCAGCTGATGGACGAGATCTAGCGAGCAGCGGAGAGTTTTGGTCGCTCAGCGACCAGAACTCTCCGCTGCTCCTCCGGCTGCCCCCGCCAGCGCGCTCGCCAGCCGCGCCGCCTCGGCGATCAGGCCCTCCTCGTCCAGTGGCACCACGCCGCGCAGCCACGCGTCGACGGTCTCGATCAGACCGCCGGTGACCATCCGCGCGGCGATCGGCGAGCGCGCCTCCGGCGGGCCGGGCAACTCGGCGGCGACGAGCGTCGCGAAGGCGTCGACCGCCTCGGCGCGGCGGGCCGCCAGTGCGCCGTGCTCGCCGCCGGCGGCGACCAGCAGCCGCGCCTTCGCCGGCTCGGCGACGACGACCTCCAGCCCGGCGCCGATCGCGGCACGGGCGCGCACGTCGAACGGCTGCTCGCGCACCTGTGCGAGCGCGCCGACGACGGCGTCGGCGATCTCGGCGTGGAGCGCGTCGAAGGCGGCCAGCAGCAGCGCGTCGAGGTCGCTGAAGCTCTCGTAGAAGTAGCGGCGCGTGAGGCCGGCGCGCGTGCAGATCGCGCGCACGCTGAGCGCGGCGACGCCGCCGGCGGCTATCTCGGCGCGGGCGGCCGCGAGCAGCCGCTCGCGGCGGTCGGCGACGCGCGCGTCGGCGGGGATCCCGCGGTAGGGGCGTTCGACGGGCATCCCTCAATGTTGACACACAACGGTTCCTGATTTAGCGTCGGGCTCATGACACCGCCCAACGCCGCGCCCCCGCCGGTCGAGGACAACCGCATCGGAACGGCCGACTTCTGGCAGCTCCCGGCGGAGGAGCGCGACGTCGTCTTCGCCGAGCTGCGGCGCGAGCGGCCGCTCTCGCGCCACCCCGCGCCGGAGGACATGCTCGGGATCGGCGAGCGCGACGACCGGCCCTTCTGGGCGCTCGTCCGCCACGAGGACATCCGCCGTGTCTCGCGCGATCCGCAGACCTTCTGCTCGGGCCAGGGCGTGATGTTCGGCGACGCGCCGCCGGAGATGCTGGAGGCGTCGCTCTCCTTCCTCGCGATGGACGCGCCGCGCCACACGTCGCTGCGCAAGCTCGTCTCGGCCGCCTTCAGCCCGCGCCAGGTCGCGCGGATAGAGGAGGGGATACGGGCCAACGCGCGCGTCGTCGTGGAGGAGGCGGCGCAGGCCGGGGGCGGGGGCGACTTCGTCGAGCTGATCGCAAAGCGGCTGCCGCTGATGACGATCTCGGAGATGGTCGGCGTGCCGGAGGCCGATCGCGAGCGCGTCGTCGAGGCGGCCGATGTGCTCGTGACCGCGCTCGACGAGGACAGCTGGTCAGACGTGCCGCCGCTGCAGAAGCTGGGCGAGGCGCTGTGGACCTTGACGGAGACCTCGACCGCGCTCGCCGCCGAGCGCGCCGCCAGGCCGCGCGACGACCTGATGACCGCGCTCGTGCAGGCCGAGGTCGACGGCGAACGGCTGACGCACGCCGAGATCGCCGCCTTCTTCGTGCTGCTCGCGGTCGCCGGCAACGACACGACGCGCCACACGACCTCGCACGCGATGCGCGCGCTCACGACCAACCCCGACCAGCGCGCGCTGCTGCTCGACGACCTCGACGGCCGGCTGCCGACCGCGGTCGAGGAGTTCGTCCGCTGGGCGACGCCGGTGCTGACCTTCCGCCGCACGACGACACGGCCGGTCGAGCTGCACGGCGTCGAGATCCCGGCCGGCGAGAAGGTGCTGCTCTTCTACCACTCGGGCAATCGCGACGAGCGCGCCTTCGAGCGGCCGTGGACGTTCGACGTCACGCGCGATCCCAACCACCACCTCGGCTTCGGCGGCGGCGGGCCGCACTACTGCCTCGGCTCGTCGCTGGCGAGAACGCAGCTGCGCGCGCTGTTCGGCGAGCTGCTGCGCACGCTCCCGACGCTGGAGGTCGGCGAGCCGGCGCTGTTCCGCACCCCCGGCTTCATCCATGCGGTGAAGCGGATGGAGTGCGTCTGGTGACGCATTGCGAGTTCCACGTCAGCGCGTGGTGGGACCGCCGCGGGCGGGAACTCGCGTGGCGGGGCCGCTCGCTCAGCGTCTCTGCTCGTCCGGCCAGTGCCCGTGCTTGTCGAAGTAACGGCGCTGAGCGCTCTCGCGGTCGCGGTCTCTGTCGCCGTCAACGCCGACGCGGTGGAGGATGTTGAGCAGCGAGATCGACAGGCCGGCGCCGATCAGGCAGGCCGCGCCCTCCCAGTTGCCGGCCGGATCGATCGCGACGAAGACGAGCCCGACCAGCACGACGACGGCGGGCAGCACGTAGCGCGTCGCGACCAGCGCCGTCTTCATGACGGCGCCGCCTCGCCGCTGCCGCGCGGCACGATCACGACGGGGCAGGCGGCCTCGCGCAGCAGCGTCGTCGAGACCGAGCCCAGCAGCACGCGCCGGAACGGGCCCTTGCCGCCGGAGCCGGTGAACAGCAGGTCGTCGTGCTCGGAGTCCTCCAGCAGCACGTTGGCCGGGTCGCCGTCGACGACGGCGGCGTCGACCGTCAGGCCTTCGAGCTTCGCGACGGCGTCGTCGAGCCGCTCGCGCGCGGCGTCGCGCGCGAGGTCGGCGATCTCGGCGTAGGCGGTCGGGTCGAGCGGCGGGTAGAGGCCGACGGCGCTGTTGACCGCGGTCACGACGCGCAGTCTGCCGCCGGCGCGGCGCGCGAAGGCGGCGGCCGCGTCGAGCGCGTGGACCGCCTCGGGCGAGTCGTCGTACGCGACGGCGACCTGCAGCGAGCTGCCGCCGCTGCCGCCGAGCGTGCCGCTGGTGGCGTGGTCGGCGTTGGCGGCGGCGAAGCCGGTCGGGGCGACCGCGACCGGGCAGGGCGAGCCGTCGAGCACGCGCTCGGGGGTCGAGCCGGTCAGCAGCCGCACGGCGGCGCCGTGGTGGGTGGCGCCGACGACGATCGCGGCCGCGTCGCGCTCCTCGGCGAGGTCGTGCAGCACCTGTGACGGCTTCGCGCCCGCGATCGCGTGGAACTCGATCGTCACGCCGCCGCCGTCGCCGGCCTGCGCGCGCGCCTTCTCGATCGCCGCCTCGGCGTCGTGGCGGACCGAGGTGCCGATGTCGGCGATCGCGCCGCCGTGGCCGAGCGGATCCTCCGGGTAGGCGCAGACGACGAGCAGCCTGTCACCGGTCGTGCGGGCGAGCAGCTGACCCAGCGCGAGCGCGTCGGAGGCGTGGTCGCGGCCGTCGAATCCGACGATGATCGTGCTGGGCATGCGGGCGGTTCCTCGGTCGGGGGAGCTGGACTCAACGATACGCGCAGACGCTCGCTCAGAGTGTGCCCGACCCCACGCGAGCGGATGCCCGCGCGCCGCTCAGAGGTCGTCGTAGAGGCGGCTCAGCCGCTCCAGCACGGCGGCGCCGGCGAGCAGCTCGTCGCGGTCGAGCGCGGCGAACGTCTCGCGCCACTTCTGCGCGTGCGCGGCGTCCTTCTCCTCCAGCCGCCGGCGGCCCTCGTCGGTGAGGCGGTTGGTGACGACGCGGCGGTCTCTCTCCGAGCGCGTCCGCTCGACGATCCCGCACGCCGCGAGCTGGTCGAGCATCTGCGTCACGGTCGGCGGCGACAGCTCCGCGGCCGCGGCCAGCTGACTGGCGGCCAGCTCGCCGCCGGGCGCTCTCGCCAGCTCGCGCACGAGCCGATACTGCGGGAAGCTGAGCCCGCCCTTGCGCTGCCCGGCGTCACGGCCGCGCAGCCGTCGCTGCGCGGCGAGCAGCTCGGACAGCTGGTCCTTGAGCGCGTCGAGGGCGGCGTCGCGGTCGTCGGTCATCGTCCTGGATGGTAGGCCCCGCCCCCGGCGCGACGGCGCAACCGCCGCGCGACCGCCCGCTTTGCGCCACTCTCCATGCAGGAGAATTGCGTCAGACCCCGTACGAGTGACCGGTACCCGGGACCTTGCCCGGGGCCGCCTCACCACCCCCTTCCAGTGCGCGCGCTCGTCGTCCATCGAGACCCGACCGTCGCCTCTCAGCTCGTCGACGCCCTGCAGGGCGCGAGCGGGCCGATCGAGGCGGTGACGCTGCACGACCCCGACGCCCTGACCGCGGCGCTCGGCGAGGGCGGCTACCACGCGATCGTCTACGGCGAGGCGCAGCGGGCCGACGTCGAGTCGGCGCTCGCCGCCGCGCGCGCCGCCGACATCGCGCTCGTGCTGACGGCGCCCGACGCCCACCGCCCCGACGACAGAGCGGTCGCGCACGAGCCCGAGCGCCATCGTCTCGCGGACGCGGTCGCGCGCGAGCGCCGCAGCTCTGAGGACCGCCGCGCCGCGCGCCGTGCGCGCAGGCTGCTCGACGCGCAGCGCGCGCTCGCGGACCGGCTCGCGACCGAGCCCTCGCCGGAGGAGCTGCTCGGCGACGCGCTCAGCGTGCTGGCGGAGGTCTTCAGCGCGCACGGCGGGATCGCCTGGGAGGCGGCCGCGCGCGGCGAGCTGCGCGACCGCCGCACTCACGGGACCGCGACGGCCTCCGAGCCGGCGCACGACGTCGCCGCGCGCGCCTGCGCCGCGCGCGAGGCGGTCGTCGAGGGCGCGACGCTGGCGATCCCGCTCGTCGCCGGCGGCGCCTGCGAGGGCGTGCTGGAGCTGCACCTGCCGCCGACGGCGCCGGCCGACCTGCAGCTCGTCGCCGACGTCGCCGCGCTCGCCGGCCAGGTCGCGCTGCACCTGCGTTACCGCCGCGGCGCGGCGCTGCTCGACCTCCACCAGCGGGCGCTCGCGGCGACCAACAACGGCATCGTGATCGCGGACGCCGACGGCGCGGGCGGTTGGCCCGCGACCTTCGTCAACGAGGCGTTCGAGCAGCTGACCGGCTTCCGTTCCGACGAGGTGCTCGGCCGCAACCTGTCGCTGCTGCAGGGGGCGGAGACCGACGCCGAGGCGGTCGCCGAGATGCGTGCCGCGCTGCGCGCCGGCGACGAGTGCTGGGTGACGGTGCGCAACTACCGTCGCGACGGCTCGCCGTTCTGGAACGAGATCTTCCTGATGCCGGTCGTCGACGAGGACGGCGTCGTGCGGCGCTACATCGGGATCCTCCACGACGTCACCGCGCGCGTCAGCGCCGCCGTCGAGCTGGCCGAGACCGAGTCGCGCTACCGCACGCTGATCGAGACGATCCCGGCCGTCACCTACATCGCCGAGTGGGACGAGCTCGGCACGTTCGTCTACGTCAGCCCGCAGATCGAAGCGCTGCTCGGCTTCCCGGCCGCGACCTGGGTCGGCGAGACGACGCTGTGGGAGGACCAGATCCACCCTGACGACTTCGACCGCGTGATGGCCGAGACGCGGTACGCCTTCCGCGAGGAGAAGGCGTTCGACTGCGAGTACCGCATGATCGCCGCCGACGGGCGCGTCGTGTGGGTGTGGGAGCACGACACCGTGATCCGCGACGAGCACGGGCGGCCGCGGCTGACGCAGGGGATCATCACCGACGTGACCGCGACGCGGATCGCGGAGGCGGCGCTGGCCGAGAGCGAGGAGCGCGGCCGCGCGGTGATCGGGGCGCTCGAGGAGGGGCTGCTGATCTACGGCCCCGACGGTCGCGTGATCAGCTGCAACGACGCGGCGGTGCGGATCTTCGGCGCCAGCTCGCAGGAGGAGCTGAAGGAGGGGAGGCTGGTCGAGCGCGGGATCCGCATGACCTTCGAGGACGGCACCGAGGTCACGAGAGAGAACACGACCTCGGCACGCGCGCTGGAGAGCGGCCTGCGGCAGCCTGAGAGAGTCGTCCACTTCGAGCGCGACGACGGCTGGGAGGTGTGGGCGACCGTCAGCAGCCACCCGATCTTCCGCGAGGGAGCGGCGCGGCCGTACGGGGTCGTGTCGGTCTTCACCGACGTCACCGAGCGGCGCCGCGCGCAGGAGCAGATCGCCTTCCTCGCCTACCACGACTCGCTCACGCGGCTGCCGAACCGAGCGCTGCTCGACGAGCACCTCGCGCTGGCGCTGGCACGGGCGCGCCGCGGCGGCAGCGCGGTCGCGCTGCTGTACGTCGACCTCGACGACTTCAAGGCCGTCAACGACAGCCTCGGTCACGCCGCGGGCGACGAGCTGCTGAAGCGGATCGCGGTGCGGCTGAAGACGGTCGTGCGCTCCAGCGACCTGATCGCGCGCCAGGGCGGCGACGAGTTCCTGATCCTGCTGACCGACCTCGCGCAGGATCCCCGTCTCAGCGCCGAGGCGGTCGCCAAGCAGGTCGAGACGGCGCTGCTGGAGCCGTTCCACCTCGCCGACGCCGAGTTCGAGGTCGGCGCCTCGATCGGGATCTCGATCTACCCCGACGACGCCGCCGACGCCGACACGCTGCTGCGCCATGCCGACGCCGCGATGTACGAGGTCAAGCAGGCCGGCCGCGGCGGGATCGCCAGCTATGGCGGCGACTCGCGCCAGACGCTCGCGCGGCTGTCGCTGACGAGCAAGCTGCGACGGGCGCTGCAGCGCGAGGACTTCGTCGTCCACTACCAGCCGATCGTCGCGCCGGCCGACGGCTCGCTGCGCGCCTTCGAGGCGCTCGTGCGCTGGCAGGACGCCGAGCGCGGGGTCGTCGGTCCGAACGAGTTCATCCCGCTGGCCGAGGACGCCGGCCTGATCGAGGCGATCGGCGGCTGGGTGCTGCACGCGGTCTGCGCCCAGCAGCGTGCCTGGTCCGCCGACGGGCTCGCGAGCCACGTGCACGTCAACGTCTCGCCGCGCCAGCTGCGCAGAGCGGACTTCCCCTCGACGGTGCGCGCGGCGCTGGCCGAGCACGGGCTCGACCCGACGGCGCTGACGCTGGAGATCACCGAGTCGGCCGCGATGCTCGACGCCGAGCGCGCCAACCCGGTCGTGCTGGCGCTGCACGCGCTCGGCGTGAGGCTCGCGATCGACGACTTCGGCGCCGGCCACTCCTCGCTCGTGCGGCTGCGCGACGTGCCGGTGCAGACGCTGAAGATCGACCAGTCGTTCCTGCGCGGCGTCCCCGACGACAGACAGGCGGCGTCGATGATCACCGCGATCATCGAGCTGGGCGCGGCGCTCGGGATGGTGACGGTCGCCGAGGGCGTCACCAGCGACGCGCAGCGCCGCTTCCTCGTCGAGCGCGACTGCCCGCTGGCGCAGGGCTTCCAGTTCGCGCGCCCGCTCGCGGCCGCCGAGGCGACCGCGCTGCTGCGGGCCTCCGCCGCGACGCGCTGACCCGCTCCGGCCCGCTCGGCGATGCGGCGGACGGCCCCGTCCGCTACGCTGGCATCCGCTGCCCTCTTAGCTCAGCTGGTAGAGCACTTCCATGGTAAGGAAGGGGTCGACGGTTCGAGTCCGTCAGAGGGCTTCTCTCCGAAAGCCCCGCCACGGCGGGGCTTTCGTCGTTTCGGGGGGAGTGACGGAGCGAGCTGCTCACGAGGCGGTCTGCCAGTGGACGACACGTCCCCGTGAGCCAGTACAGCGGATGTCGCCGGCCTCGTAGGCGATGTCGCGGGCTGACGGTGGTCTGCCGCAACGGGCAGCGCAGCGTCTCCTTCTACGCCAACGTCCCCTGTTGAAGCGCGGCGCTCCGTAGCTCGTACGTCCGTCCGTTCGCTCAACGGCGAGCCGCTCCGTGCCGATTTACCGAGGGATGTTCGGTAAGTCCTCGTCGACCCACGGAGTCAAGATGCGTCGTCCGATCCTCGCCGCGGCTGCGGCCGCCCTCGCCGCTGCCGTCGGGCTCGCCTTCTGCGCCGCGCCGGCCTCCGCCGGCGTCTGGCTGCTCGGCATGAGGGTGCACAACTCAACGCAGTACGAGCTGACGTACAAGACGACGCACGCGAAGAACGTCGACCGCTGGATCCAGGCGCCCGACATCCCGGCGAGCGCCGCGACGATCCCGCCGCTGACGACGTCGGTCCCGATCAAGTACCAGCAGAACACGCCTTTCGGCGACACCTGGGCGCGCGTCGTCTGGGAGGTGCGCAGAGCGGGCGGCGGGCCGGTCGTCGGCGAGTTGAGCTACGAGGTGAAGGTGATCTGCAACGTCGGCTGCGCCTTCGACTACTCACGCTCGACGACCGCCACGGTCTCGCCGAGCAGTCTGCTGGGGCTGTCGTGGAGGGACAACGGCAAGACGCCCGGCGCCGGCTATTACGGCGAGCTGACCGTCTCGCCGCGAACCGCCGGCGTGCGCGGCTCGGGGGCGGTCCCGCCGACACTGTCGGTCTGCTCGCCGCGCGGAGCGGGCGCAGGCATATCGGCGATCGAGACGGTCGGCGTCGGCTGCGACGCGGCGCGCCGCGCGATCCGCGCCGGCACGGCCGGCGGCGCCCGCTGGAGCACGCCGGGCTGGAGCTGCTCGCGCCGGACGGTCAGCGCGACCGTCGCGCGCGTCGGCTGCACACGGACGGGCAGCTCGTTCGCCTTCCGGCTGCGCAGATGAACTGAGCCGCGCGACGCGATGGTGATCCGGCCCTGCGACCGGTCGCCGCTGGCGCGTCGTCGTCTACACCGGGCGGGCCGGGTCGGCGCGACTGCACGTCCAGTTCCGCTTCGGCGTCTCCTGATCGCGCGTAGTAGCGTTGCCGGCGAGATGGGCGCAGTGATCCACACGACCGCGACCAACGCCGGTGACAGCGTCAAGCTGATGGTCGCCGAGCAGTACGACGAGGTCGTCGAGCGACTGCGCGCGGCGGCCGCCGCCGGTGGTCTCGCCGAGGTCACCCAGCAGCACGACGGCGCGCGCGTCGCGCTCGTCCCCGCGCAGGTCGTCTTCGTGCGCGAGCCGCGGGCGTAGCGCGCGCCTCACCCCGGCAGCGAGCCCTCCTGGTAGTCGAGCTCGCGCTCGAGCACGCGCAGGCTCGCGTCCGGGAGGCGGCCGGCGTCGCGCCAGCGGATCAGCTCGTCGCGCTCGGCGTCGATCATCTCGCGTCGCAGCCTGCCGAGCGCCTCGACGCCGGCGGTGACGCGGTCGAGCGCCTCGTCGTCATCGTCGGTCAGCGAGCGCAGGCCCGCGGCGGCACGGTCGCGGCGCGAGATGTAGGCGCGGCGGAGGCGTCTGGCGACGTCGGGCGGGACACGCTCGTCGGCGAGCAGCTCGTCGAGCCGCTGGATGCCGGCCTCGATCGACGCCAGCCTCGCCTCGGCGCGCACGCGCCGCTCCTCGTTCTCGTCGGCTCTCAGCCTCAGCGAGCGCAGCAGCGGCGCGAACGTCAGCCCCTGGCCGACGAGCGTCACGAGCACGACCAGGTAGGCGCAGAAGAGCAGCAGGTGACGGTCGGGGAAGTCGAGCGGCAGCGCGAACGCGGTCGCGAGCGTGATCACGCCGCGCGTGCCGGCCCACGAGAGCGCGACCACCTCGCGCAGCGACAGCGTCGTTCCATCGGAGACGCGCGTGATCCGCCGCAGCCACAGCAGCCACAGCGGCCGCACGAGCAGCACGACGCCGACGGTGCCGAGCGCGGCCGCGAGGACGGTCGAGGTCGCGTACTCGCCGAGGCCGTCGACGACCTCCGGCGCCTGCTGCCCGATCAGCAGGAAGACGTAGCCCTCCAGCAGGAACTCGATCAGCCGCCAGACCGAACGTGTCTGCAGGCGCGTCTCGCTCGTGTCGATCCGCGACGACTGATGGCCGACCCACAGCCCGGCGACGACGACGGCGAGCACCCCGGACGCCTCGGCCGACTGCGCCAGCGCGAAGGCGCCGAACGGCGTCGCGAGCGAGAGCGCGTTCTGAACGAGCGGGTCCTCGACGCGCGTGCGCACGAGCCGCACCGCCCACGCGACGGCCAGCCCGGCCGCGACGCCGCCGGCGACCGCCCACAGGAACCGACCCACGCCCTCCGGCGCCGCGAAGCCGCCGCCGACCGCGGCCGAGACGGCGATCCCGTAGAGCGTCAGCGCGGTCGCGTCGTTCAGCAGTCCCTCGCCTTCGATCAACGTCGTCAGCCGCTCGGGCATCCGCGCGCGGCGCCCGATCGCGAGCGCGGCGACCGGGTCCGGTGGCGCGACCGCGGCGCCGAGCGCCAGCGCCGCCGCGAAGCCGAGGCCGGGCACCAGCAGGTCGAGCGTCACGCCGACCGCGACCGCCGTCGCCAGCACCAGCCCGATCGACAGCGACGCGATCAGCCGCAGGTGGGAGCGGATCTGCAACAGGCTCGCGTTCAACGCCGCGGCGAACAGCAGCGGCGGGATCAGCAGCTCGAGCACGACGTCGGGGTCGAGGTGGTCGGTCGGCCCGGGCAGCACCGACAGCACCGTCCCGGTGAGCACGAAGAGGACCGCCGCCGGCATCCCGGTGCGATCGGCGGCGACCCGCACGGCGAGGATGATCAGCAGGCCGCCGAGGCCGATGAGGATCGCGTCGAGGATCGGCAGATCATCGCGGATGGGCTGTGACAGCCTCGGCACCGTGCGCGGCAATGTGCCAGCCGCGCCGGAACGTATGCTGCCGATCATGGGGCAAAATCACAGTGATCGGCTGGATCGTGCGGGCGTCGGTCCCGCCGGTGCGGGGTTTGTCGGATGAGCGAAATCCAGGAGCTGCTTGAGCGGATCCTCGGCGACTACCCGCGTGCTGCGACGGGGACGTTCGGTGGAAATCCACCGATCAAACAGCTCTTCCAGAGACTTGAGCAGGCACTGGCGGAATCGGGACCGGTCACAATGCGTTCGCCGCCGCTGAAGATCGTCAGTTCCATCGGGAGAGGGAACTGGGCTGGCGTCCCGTGGGTGACGTTTCTTGATCCGCGTGAGACTGAGACCACCCAAGATGGAGCGTACGTCGCGCTGTTGTTCCGGGGCGATGGCAGCGCAGTGGCGCTCTGCGTGACCCAAGGTACGACGGTCGCGCTCTCCAGAACGGGAAACGGCCCGGCACAGCTCGATTGGACGATTGACGCGCTCCTGCAGGCCGGCAAGCGCGAGCTCGACGCCGCCGGATTTGTGCTCGATCAGCAACTCGACCTGCACGCCAGCACACAACTTGGCAGGCGGTACGAGCGTGCGACGGCGGCATTCAAGCTCTACGAACGAGGCTCGGTGCCGCAGGACGGTGAGTTGGTGAAGGACCTTAAGACTGCTCTTGACGTTGTCAATCGCCACATCGAACGCGATCAGACGCGTGCGATCGCAGCGGTATATGTCGGCCGGGACGCGCTGCCGAATCTGACCATCGGCCAAGAGCAGAAGACCTGGGGTTGGAAGACCTGGCCGAAAGGCCTGGAAGAGCTCTCGGCCGGATCGCTGCTGCTGTTCGGAAGCGGGTACACGGGTGGAAGTCCGCGAAGAGAGCTTGACGAGTGGCTGCCGCACGGCTTGCAACGTGTGATCTTCGCGCGGCTCTCGTCAGGGGTCTTCGAGGACCAAACGCCTCTCTGGCCCGATGATCTCTACCCATACCGCGTGCGCTTCGAAGAGGTGGGGGCGGCGGACGACATCGAGTTCTCCGAGGGGCGCATCTCGGAGCGGTTGGTGGACGCCTTCCGCCGCTCCTCGATCGCGCAGAGCCGTCCGGTCGCTGTCGTCGATGACGACTCTCCGTTGCTCGCGCTCGCGTCAGCGCCGATTCGCGCGTCCCAACCGAACATGCCGTCAACAGCCGCGAGAGCGAGGCGGGTGCGTACCCTGCCGCAGCTCGACGAGATCGCTGACGCCTTCCGCGTAGCCGTCGACAACTCGGGTCTCCACGTTCCGACCGGCGGCGGCGATCGGATCCACGCGCTCTTGGCGGCGCTGGTCACGAAGCCGTTCGTGATCTTGACCGGACTGTCCGGGAGCGGAAAGACCCAGCTCGCCCTGCGCCTCGGTGAGTGGTTCGGTCCCGGCCGAACACGGGTGGTGCCCGTACGGCCCGACTGGAACGGCCCGGAGGCGCTGTTCGGCTACCAGGACGCGCTGCAGTCGCGCGACCGGCTCGGTCGTGCGGCTTGGGCTGTGCCCGCGACGCTCGAGTTCATCCTGGCGGCGTTGCGGGAGCCGGAACAGCCCTACCTGCTGTTGCTCGATGAGATGAACCTCGCCCATGTGGAACGGTACTTCTCCGACTTCCTGTCGGGAGTGGAGTCCCGCGAAGGCGTCATCCCTGACCTCGAGCGGGCGCAAGGGGACGAGTGGCGACCGCGCGGCAGCGTCACCACGCTGCTGCCGCTGCCGTCGAACTTGTTCGTGATCGGCACGGTGAACGTCGACGAGACGACGTACCTGTTCTCGCCCAAGGTGCTCGATCGCGCCGTCACCTTCGAAATTCGGACCGCGACCGACGACCTCGACCATACCCGTCGCAAACCGCGCAGGCTGGCCGCAGCGGATCCCGACCTGCCCGCCGGCCTCCTCTCTGTCGCACGTGACGACGACTGGCACATCGATCACCCGCCTGCGTATCTCGACGAGCTGAGCGAACGGTTGAAGACGCTGCACCGCCTGCTGGCAGACACCGGTGACGAATTTGGTCACCGTGCGTTTCGGGAGAGTCTTCGGCTCGGCGCGGCGCTTCACGAAATCGGTGGCGCCGATATCGATCGCACCCTCGATCACATCGTCCTCTTGAAGATCCTGCCGAGAATTCATGGTGCTCGTGCGCGTGTCGAGCCGTTGCTCGAAAAGCTGCTCGTCTTCGCCGAAGATCCCTCACGTTCATTCGACGAACTCGAACTCGCGTCGTCCGGTGTCCAGTCAGCTCAGCTCGAGTTCACGGCGTCCAAGGTCAGTCGGATGCTCACCGCGGTTCGTATCAACCAATTCGTCAGCTTCACTGAATGAGCGATTCAGCGGTCCTGCGACTCCTTGATCGGCGGGGCCGGTCAGTTGGCAGGCTCGTGATCTCGACGCGACCACGCTCGAACCACAGGATCTTCGACGTCAGCGGAACACCCGGCCATGTGCGCTCAGCGCCGGCTGTCGAGGTCGAAGAGGGCGCGAGATACCGCTACAAGCTCGAGCTGGAAGGTGTGGGCTTCTCCGTGGGTCCTGAGGAGCTGTTCGATCCGGATGACGAGACCGGGCTTACCGGACGGCTGAACACGGGCCAGGCGGTCGGGGAGGTAGAGGTCACCGTCGAACGGACACTCGCCAGAGAGCGATGGACCGCGCGAGCCGGCCTGACGGTGCGGCCGCGCAAACTCGACGCAGATGCGTTCTTCGCGATGCAGCGAGACATCGCTGACGTGGCCGTCGAGCTTCTGCACCAGGGATTCGCGCCGAGCGCCGGACGCTACAAGCCGCTTGCGGATCGCAAACCCCAACTGCTTTATCAGCAGTTCGCGCTGTTGAGCCTTCACCTTTTTGACCGCGATCTCTATGAGGCGCTGAGACGGATCGTCGCGCATCCTCACCGCTCATGGCGATCGGTGCTGGAGCCTCATGCGTTAGGAACGGCGATGCGAGGCGGCGCGTGGCTGGGGACGTCCCTCGCCGGCCCTGGCCCACGCACTGCGCTGCCTGCGTCAGCACTCGTTCCGTCCGTGCCGCGCGGCATGTACGTCGAACGGAGCGAAAGCACCTCGGACAACGTGCCCAACCGGTACGTCAGATTCGTGCTCGAGCGTTGGCGAGCACTGGCAGTCGCGACGCGAGAGGCGATCGAAAGACAGAGACTGGGGAGAGCTCCCGCACGTCGCGGACGGTCCCAGGTCGCTCGCGCCATCGAACTGCTCGACGAGTTGCTCGCGCACCCGTCGTTGCGAGAGGTCGGGTCGCTTGCCGCGTTCCCACAGGGAAACCAGGTGCTGCTCAAGCACGACGGCTACCGTCAGGTCGCGGCGGCTGCGGCGATCATTGAGGCGTCACTCGGGCTCGACATGACGGTTGAAGACCCGTTTGTGGTCTCTCAGCGAAACGTTGACACGCTCTATGAGTACTGGTGTTTCATGCAGTTGGCAGAACAGGTCGGCGACATCTGCGGGCAGCCGCGGACCCGCGAGCTGTTCCAGACCGACGACGGGGAGATGTCGCTGAAGCTCAAACGCGGACTGAGATCGCAGCTCAAATTCGAGCACGTTGTGCAGGGCCGGGTCATCGAAGCGGAGCTCTTCTTCAACCGCTACTTCACGCCTAGGTCTCCAACGTTCAGATCGTGGACTCGGCGGATGAATCCCGATTGCTCGTTACTGCTGCGCACGATGACGGAGGACGGAGGCGCCCGACGGGAATGGTGGGTGCATTTCGATGCCAAGTATCGCGTTCGTCTCGACGCGTCTGACGCGTCGAGCTCTGCTGGAGGCGAAGGGGGTAAGTCAACGAGAGAAGACGCAGTGGCAGCCGACCTCCTGAAGATGCACGCGTATCGAGACGGGATCCGAAACAGCGCGGCCGCCTTCGTGCTCTTTCCCGGCAGAGGCCGACTCGAGTATCGCTTTGCGGAGAGCGAGATTCTGCCGTCGTTGGGAGCGTTCCCGCTCGTTCCCGACCGGTCCAGAAACGCCTCTCGTGCGCTGCGCGAGTTTCTCGTCCACCTGTTCGAGCACGTCGCAGACCGTGCAAGCCGCCTCGACCGGGCACGCTACTGGAGCGATGTTACGTACGGGAGTGATCAGCCGGTCCCTCCTTCGGTGTCTGCGAGCGAGTTTCTCGAGCGACCTCCGGCTGACAGCGCTGTGCTGCTCGGTTATGTGCGCGGCAAGAGACACCGGAGATGGATCGAGGAGGCGCGTCTCTATAACGTTCGCGGGGGGAGACGCCGCGGCGCGATCGCCGATGGGGCGATAGAACTGGACGCAAGACTTCTGCTGTTGTACGGCAGTCGGTCTGCGAGACATCCTCCGGCGTTGTTCCGGCGCGTCTCGCACTGGCAGGCGGTCAGCCGAGAGACGATGAGAAGTCGCGGTTATCCGCAGCCGAGAGGTGACGCTTACCTGTGCTGTGCGATCGAGCGGCTTCCCGACCAGCCCACCTGGCTCAGCCGCATCGACATCAGAAGGCTCATCGAAGAGACACATCGCGATGGGAGACATCTGTTCGGGAGCCCGACGTGCACTACTTGGCTGGAAGTGCTGCGCGCAGCCGACCCGGATTAGGACCTAACGGTGCTCGACCGGCGCGGGATCGCCGAGCGTCGATGCGAGATTCCGCAGCGTCAGCTCCAGCGAACGTCTCAGCCAGTGCGCGCCGCCGGCCGCCAGCAGCAGGCGGTCGAGCCAGCCGGAGAGGTCGGTGCGGGCGGTCAGCTCGACCTCGCTGGCCGGCGCGTGGCGCGGCGCCGCGGCGGCGCGCTCCCCCGCGGCACCCGGCGCGGGCGTGCCGTCGGCCGCGGCCGG
>NZ_JAWSTH010000037.1:0-53354 GCF_033542075.1 Conexibacter stalactiti | reverse complement strand
GAACTGAACGTGAAGACGGCGCTGACGAGCGTCCGCCGGCCGCTGCCGCGCAGCGACGTGCCGCTCGCGGGCACTCCGCGCAGCGCTCTCGGCAGCGCGCCGCTGAGGGCGCCGCGCGCGACCCGCGCACCGCTGCCGCTGACGCGGAAGCCGGGCGCGTCAGCGGACGTCAGCGTCGGCGCGACTGTGGCGGCGCCGGCCGGCGTCGCGAGCGCGAGGACCAGCGCGAGGAGCGTCCCCACACCGATCAGCAGCGCCCGCAGCGGTCCCGTCCGTGGCATCGAGGCCGGCACGCTATCCGTGCCGGCCTCTCACGTCCAGTCTTCCGGACTATCTGCGGATCTTGCGGTGCCCGTCGAAGGAGATCACCTGCTGGATCCCGCTCGGGCGGTTGGTGTAGCGGATCGTCGTCGACAGCAGGCCGGGCGAGAATCTGATCCGCTCGGCGTTGGCGTCGGACGTCCACTGCGCCGGATCCTCGCTGCCTCTCAGCTGCGCGATCGCGGCACCGGACTCGTCGATCGCTCTCCAGACCGACGCGCGGCAGGCGGCGCGGTCGCCGTTGCCGCAGAAGCGGGTCGCGAACGGGGAGCGGAATCTCGTCCCCGTCAACGTCCGCAGGTCCTTGTCGACGTAGTTGATGCGCCCGCCGGTGAAGCCGCTGCGCGTCGAGTTCGTCGTGCCCTCGAGCGTCGCCAGCTGCGCGTTGAGGTCAGCGCCGAGCACCGGCGTCAGCACCGCATCGGCCAGGCGCGGGTAGAGCGTGTCCATGATCAGCGGGGCGGCGCCGGCCTCCATCAGGCCGTCGCCGTCGCGGTCGAGGCGGCTCGAACCGGCCGCGCGCCAGCCGCGCAGCAGGTCGTACAGCCGCTGCGCCCGCGCGCTCGGCGCCGGGGTGCCGGCGATCAGCGCGTGGATGCCGTCGAGCAGCGGCCCCTGCACGCGCAGGTCCTGCGTCGCGGCCGCGTTCATCGCGGCGGTGACGGAGGCGAGGTCGTGCTTCTCTCGCTTGTCGATCCCGGCGCGCAGCATCGTCACGCGCTGCGTCGCGCCGTCGGACCACTGCGCGTCGGAGGAGCCGAAGCCGGCCGCCGGCTTGTTGTTCCAGTTGATCAGCGCGCCCGACGCCGGATTGGCGACGTGCGGGTGGTCCAGCGGCTTGAGGAAGCCCTTCCACTCGTACTCGCCGGTCCCCTTCGTCGGCAGGCGCGGGTCGACGCGCGGGTCGCGCAGCGGCAGCGCGCCGGTCGAGTACATCGCGATGTCGCGGTCGTCCGCGTAGCCGACGTTGAACGTGAACGGCGAGGTCGCCGCCGCCTCGTAGAACGATCTGACGCCGGTGACGGTGCCCTCGGTCAGGCGCTTGAAGGCGATCTGCCAGAGCGCGTCCTTGCCGCGGCTGGAGCGCGCGAAGGAGATCGCGACGCGTTTGCCGCCGACGGTCGCCCAGCCGAGCACCGGCCCGTGGACGGTCGTGCGGTATTTGACCGCCCCCTGGCCGCTGATCGTGCCGGCGTTGACCGACCCCATCGTGCGGCATCTGCCCTTGAAGAGGTACTTCGTCTGCGAGCCGCCGCAGAGCGTCTCGACGAACTGGTCGTTGGTGTCGGAGCCGGCCGAGGTCAGCGACCAGGCGTAGTCCTGCCCGCGCCCGATCAGCAGGTTGCCGGCGCCGCCGGGCATCGCCGCGCCGCGCGCCTGGATGCCCGGCGCTCTGAGGTCCATCTCCAGCGTCAGGCCCGGGTAGAAGTAGCCGATCTGCGGGCCGGCGACGAACAGCGGATGGCCGTTGGTCGAGCGTCTGCCGGAGAGGATCAGGAAGTTCGACATGTCTCTGTGCGCGGTCGCGGAGGTCGCGGTCGCGCGCAGCGCGCTGCTCGTCATCGAGCCGTTGTCGACGACGGCGTTGCCGCTCGCTCTCGCCGGCACTCTCTCGTAGGCGAAGCGCTTGGAGATCGTCGTCGGCGTGTCCTCGTCGAGCTGCTCGGCGAGGTCGTTCCAGACGCGCGTGCCGGCGTCGGCGCCGAGCTGTCTGCGGAGGCCGTCGAGCAGCATCGAGCGACGCGTCTCGTCGCCGCCGCCCTGGCCGAAGATCTGGCCGGCGAGCGCGTTGACGGCGTAGACGTCGACACGCTCGAACGGCTCCATCGCCGATCTGTCGTACTCCAGCCGCGCGTTGATGCCCTTGACGTACTCGTCGATGTCGCGCAGCACGGCGCGGCCCTCGGCGCCGGCCGCCTTCAGCGCCGCGGTCTGCTCGCGGTCGATGATGCGGTCGGCCTGCTCGGTCACTCTGACCGACTTCAGCGACGTGACGAGGCCGAAGGCGTCGATCCCGGGCGCGTCGAGCGCGGCGAAGCGGGCCGGGTAGCGGCCGGCGGCGAGCAGCAGCGAGCGGTCCTGCGCCAGCACCCAGCCGGCGGCCCAGTCGAGGTCGAGCCGGTTGCGGGCGGTGATGTGCGGCACGTTCTGCGCGTCGCGGACGATTCTCACGCCTCTGCGCGGCACTCGCTCGACCGTGCACGGGCACTGGCCGGCGGTGCCGAAGGTCTGCGGCTTGAAGTACTTCGCCAGGTCGTCGGTCGTGACCTGGTCGAACAACGGCGTGAGGCCGTCGTACATTCTCGCCTGGTCGCTGGCGGCCGGCGGCGCGCCGATCCCGCCCCACTGACCGGACGGGATGACGTTGAGCGCTGTCGCGGCGTAGTCCTTGGCGGACGCCGCGGCCGGCAGCGCGAGCAGGGCCGCTGCGCCGAAGGCGACGGCGCGGCCGATGGGGGGACATCTCCTCATCGGCCGACCGTAACCAGATCCGTCAGTGCACTTCCAGTCCTGCTGTTCGCGCTTACGCTCTGCCGGCGGCGCTGCGATAGCGCCAAACCGCCAACGGCGCGAAGATCGCGATGATCACCGCGGACCAGACGAAGCCGCCCCAGACGCTGTTGCCGGCCGGAGCGCCGAGCCACAGCGAGCGCATCGCGTCGACGACGACCGTGAACGGGTTGACGTCTGCGAACCACTGCAGCGCGTCCGGCATCGACTCGACCGGCACGAACGCCGACGAGATGAACGTCAGCGGGAAGACGGCGATGAAGCCGATCGAGTTGGCCGCCTCCGGTGAGGAGACCAGCATGCCGAGCAGCGCGAACAGCCACGAGAAGGCGTAGCCGAAGCACAGCAGCAGCAGGAAGCCGAGCAGCACCTCGCCGACGCTGGCGTGGAACGAGAAGCCGATGATCAGCCCCGTCACGACGAGCACGATCACCGACAGCGTGTTCGTCACGATGTCCGCGAGCGTGCGCCCCGCGAGCACCGCCGGGCGCGCCATCGGCAGCGAGCGGAAGCGGTCGATCAGGCCCTTGTTGAGGTCCTCCGAGAGCCCGAGCGCCGTCACGAACCCGCCGAAGGCGATGTTCTGGACGATGATGCCGGGGATCAGGAAGTCGACGTAGTCGTAGCCGGGCGTGTTGATCGCCCCGCCGAAGACGTAGACGAACAGCAGCACGAACATGACCGGCTGGACGGTGAACGCCAGCAGCAGGTCGGGCGAGCGCGGCAGACGGACGAGGTTCCGCTCCGCGATCACCATCGTGTCGGAGACCAAGCGCCTCATCCGTTCTTCTCCTCGTCGTCGGTCGACTCGGCCGCGTGGCCGGTCAGCGTCAGGAACACGTCATCCAGCGTCGGGCGGCGCAGGCCGAGGTCGTCGACCCCGATGCCCGCGCTCTTGAGGCGGTCGACGGCCTCGACGATCGCGCCGCGCCGCTCGCGCACCGTCAGCTTCACGATCCCGCCCTCCACGACCGGCGGGCCGTCGCCGCTCAGCGCCGCCAGCGCCGCGACCGCGGCGTCGGCCTGGCTCGGATCGTCGAGCGTCACCTCCAACCGCTCGCCGCCGACGCGGTCCTTCAGCTCGTCGGAGGTGCCCTGCGCGATCACCTTGCCGCGGTCGATCACCGCGATCTTGTCGGCGAGGCGGTCGGCCTCGTCGAGGTACTGGGTCGTCAGCAGCACGGTCGTGCCCTCCGCGACCAGCTCCTCGATCGTCGTCCAGAGGCCGAGGCGGCTGCGCGGGTCCAAGCCCGTCGTCGGCTCGTCGAGGAACAGCACCGGCGGTCTGGCGACGAGCGCCGCCGCGAGGTCGAGCCGGCGGCGCATGCCGCCCGAGTACGTTCTCGCGACCCGCTTGGCGGCGTCGGTGAGATCGAAGCGGTCGAGCAGCTGCGCGGCGCGCTCCTTCGCGGCGCCGCGGCTCATCCCGTACAGGCGCCCGACCATCGTCAGGTTCTCGGCCCCGGTCAGGTTCTCGTCGACCGCCGCGTACTGCCCCGCGAGGCCGATCTGCGTCCGCAATTGCGGCGCGTCGGCGACGGCGTCGAGGCCGGCGACGCGTATCTCGCCGGCGTCGGGCTTCAGCAGCGTCGTGAGGACGCGCACCGTCGTCGTCTTGCCGGCGCCGTTCGGTCCGAGCAGGCCGAGCACGCTGCCGGCCTCCACCTCGAGATCGACGCCGTCCACCGCGCGCACGTCACCGAACGTCTTGACCAGCCCTCTGACGCTGATCGCCAGCTCGCCCGTGCGAGCCCTCGGAGGCGTCTCCTCCATCATCACTTGATCCTGCGCATTCGATGGCATGCGCAGCAGCCTACGGAAGGTTTAGGTCAGCTACTGGCCGCATTTCCTGACATCGTTCGGAACAAGATGACGGAGACCTCGGGACGGCTGCTGAAGCTGCTCGCGCTGCTGCAGACGCGGCGCGACTGGAGCGGTCACGAGCTGGCTGAGCGGCTCGACGTCTCCGGCCGCACGATCCGCCGCGACGTCGAGCGGCTGCGCGAGCTCGGCTACCCGGTCGACGCGCTGACCGGACCGGCCGGCGGCTACCGCCTGCGCGCCGGCACCGCGATGCCGCCGCTGCTGCTCGACGACGACGAGGCGGTCGCCGTCGCGGTCGGGCTCAGCGGCGCCGCCAGCACCTCGGTCGCCGGGATCGAGGAGACCTCCGTGCGCGCGCTGCTGAAGCTGGAGCAGGTGCTGCCCTCCCACCTGCGCCGGCGCGTCACCGCGCTGCGCTCGGCGACCGCGACGCTGCCGGCGACCGGGCCGACGATCGACCCCGACGCGCTGACCGCGATCGCTGCCGCCTGCCGCGACCGCGAGCGGCTGCGGTTCGCCTACACCGGCCGCGACGGCAGCGCCAGCAGGCGGCGCGTCGAGCCGCACGGGCTCGTCAACCTGCACGGCCGCTGGTACCTCGTCGCGTGGGACTGCGACCGCCGCGACTGGCGCACCTTCCGGCTCGACCGGCTGGAGCGGCCGACGCCGGCCGGGACGCGCTTCGCGCCGCGCGAACCGCCGGGCGGCGACGCCGTCGCCTACGTCACGCAGGGGCTGTCCTCGGTGCCGCACCGCTGGCAGGCGCGCGTGACGCTGCACGCGACCGCCGCCGAGATGAGCGAGCGCTTCCCGTCGATGTTCGGCGGCTTCGAGCCGCTCGGCCCCGACACCTGCGAGTACCGCACCAGCGACGACGAGCTCGACTGGGTCGCGGCGCGGATCGGGATGCTCGGCGTCGAGTTCGAGGTGCATGAGCCGCCGGAGCTGCGGGCCCTCTTCGCGCGCCTGGCGGAGCGGTTCGCGCGCGCGGGCGGCTGAGGCGGACGCGCGGCCGGCGCGCGCCCGGAAGCTCAACGCTGCTCGGCGCGGACCTTCAGCTCCTCGGCCGCCTGCACGATCAGGATCTCGCGCACGCGGTCGACGGCCGGCCCGCGCAGCAGCATCCCGAGCATCCGCCCGGGGTCGACCTCGAGCGCGTACGTCGCGCGTGTGCGCCCGGCGTCGATCTCCTCGAAGGTCCAGCGGCCGCTGAGCGCCTTCACGTCGCCCTTCTCCTGCTCGGTGTCGATCCGCTGCGGCGGCGCGTAGCTGAAGCGCAGGCGCGACTTGACCGTCTTGACCTTCGCGTCGGAGACGGTCTCCACCAGCGTCGGGCGGCCGTCGCCGTCGCGCTCCAGCACGTCGACGGAGACGAGCGACGTCTGCCATTCCGGTGCGCGCTCGAGGTCGGCGGCGATCGCGTAGCAGCGCTCGCGCGGGGCGGCGATCTCGACGGTGTGCTCTCCGCTCAGGCTCATGGGCGGGAGCTTACGACGTGCGGCGATCGGGCAGTATCCGCGCCGTGCGATGGCTTCGGGAGGTGCTTGCGACCGCAACTGCGGTCACCTGCGCGCTCGCCTGCTCGGCGAGCGCCGCGAACGCGGACGTGCGACTGCACGACGTGGGGCCGAGATTCTCGACCCCGGTCCACGCGGCCGGCGCGCCCGGCGACGGCGAACGGCTCTACGTCGTCGAGCAGAGCGGCGTCGTGAAGGTCGTCAAGGGCGGCGTCGCGACCGTCTTCGCCGACCTCACCACGCTCGTGCAGTCGGGCGGCGAGGAGGGGCTGCTGTCAATCGCCTTCCCGCCCGACTTCCAGACCAGCCGGCTGTTCTACGTCTACTACACGAACAGATCCGGCGACAACGAGGTCGACGAGCTGCGCGCGCCGACCGGCGACGCCGCCGACCCGGCCTCGCGGCGGATGGTGCTCAACCTCCCCCACCCCGGCGCCGGCAACCATAACGGCGGCCAACTGCAGTTCGGCCCCGACGGGCTGCTCTACCTCGCGCCCGGCGACGGCGCCAGAAGCAGCAACGCGCCGTCGCTCACGAGCCCGCTCGGCAAGCTGCTGCGGATCGACCCGCGCGGCGGCGTCGCCGGCTCGTACACGATCCCCGCGGACAACCCGTACTACGGCCGCACCGACGCGCGCGGCGAGATCTGGGCGGTCGGCCTGCGCAACCCGTACCGCTTCTCGTTCGACCGCGCGACCGGCGACCTCGTGCTCGGCGACGTCGGTCAGGGCACGACCGAGGAGATCAACTGGGTCGCGGCGGCGGCCGGCGGCGCCAAGGGCGGCGACTTCGGCTGGCCGACCTGCGAGGGCAGCTTCATGCAGGGCAGCAGAACGACGCCGTGCTCGCGTGACGGCTCGATCCTGCCGATCCTCGACCGCTTCGCCGACGCCGGCTACCACTCGATCATCCCCGGCTACGTCGTGCGCGACCCGACGCTGCCGTCGCTGTTCGGGCGGCTCGTCTACGGCGACTACTTCGCCAACGACCTGCGCAGCGCGGTGCCGGGTGCCGGCGCGGCGGCGAGCGACCTGCCCGTCGGCGTCACGGTGCCGTCGCTGACCTCCTTCGGCGAGGACGCGGGCGGCTGCGTCTACGCCACCTCGGGCGGCGGCGGCAAGGTCTACCGGCTCGTCGAGGCCGACACGCGGGTGCCGTGCGCGCCGGCGGCGCCGCCGACTGGTCCGGTCACGCCGCCGGTCGGCGACGGCGGCGGGACGCCCGTGCCGGAGACGAGAACCCCGACCGCCAGAAGACCGTCGGCTGCCGCGGCCGGTCGCCTCGGAAGACTCCGCGCCCAGCGGGTCCTGCGCCGCGGCGGCGTCGTCGTAAGCGTCCGCTGCCGCGTCGCCTGCCGCATCGGCGCCGCCGGCAGCGTGAAGGTCGGCAGACGGACGCTCGCGCTGCGCCGCGCGACGGGTGCCGCGAGAGCGGGCGGCAGCGCGCGCCTGCTGGTGAGACTGACGCCGAGAGCGCGTCGCGCGATCGCCCGCGCGCTAAGAGCCGGCAGACGCCCGCGCATCGCCCTCCGCGTCCGCGTCACCCCGCGCGCCGGCGGCGCCCCGACCACCCTCCGCGCCACCACGCGCGCCACGCGCTGAGCGCACCCGAGGAGCGTCACCTGGCACCCCGCCACGGGGTGCCAGGTGACGCTCCTCCGACGTTTGGCCCCCGCGCGGAGCGGGCAGGCCTGCTTAGGGTACCCTAACTATTAGGTCACCCTAATACGTCGTTCCGAAGGAGCCTCCCCTGTCCACTCCAGCCGCGACTCCGTCGCGCCGGCGCCCGCCGGCACGCCCGTTTCCCCTGCGCACCGGCGTCGCCGAGGTCCGCACCGTCACGACGCTGACGCCGCGGATGGTGCGGATCGCCTTCCACACGCCTTCCCTCGCCGACTTTCCCGTCGAGCAGCCGGGCGAGATCGTCACGCTGATCTGGCCGCACGACGGCGCCGACGTGATCCTGCCGGCCGACGGCTGGCGCTTCCCGCCCGGCGGTGAGCAGCAGCACGCGCGCAACTACACCGTCCGCCGCCACGATCCCGCCGCCGCGCTGCTGGAGGTCGACTTCGTCACCCACGGCGACCACGGCGTCGCCGCCCGCTGGGCCGCCGCCGCGCGGCCCGGTGACCGCCTCGGCTACGCCGGCCCCCGCTTCCACTGGCACCACGAGCACGCCGACGGCGCCGCCTGGACGCTGCTGGTCGCCGACGAGACCGGCCTGCCCGCGCTCGCCGCGATCGCCGAGTCTCTGCCCGCCTTCCAGCGCGCGATCGCGCTCGTCGAGGTCGCCGACGCGAGCGAGCGCCAGCCGCTCCACAGCAGCTGCCGCCTCGACGTCCACTGGGTCCACCGCGACGGCGCCGGTCCCGGCGAGTCGCTCGCGCTCGCCGACGCCGTCCGCGCGGTGGCGCTGCCCGACGGCGGCGGCCGCGTCTGGGGCGCCGGCGAGTCGGGCGTGATGCGCGCCGTCCGCGACCACCTGCGCGACGAGCGCGGCATCGCCCGCGAGCAGATGTCGGTGCTCGGCTACTGGAAGCACGACACGACGAAGGACTGGATCGACGAATGACACCCCGCCCCACCCGCCGCAGCTTCATCCTCGGCGCCGCCGGCGCCGCCACCGCCGCGGCGCTGGCCGCCTGCGGCAGCGACGACTCCGGCTCCACGACGAGCGCGAGCGGCGGCGGGAGCACCGCCACCACCGCCACCACCGGCAGCGGCTTCCCGGTCACCGTCAGAGACAGATACGGCGAGACGACGATCGAGCGGATGCCCGAGCGGGTCGTCTCCTACGGCTACAACGACCACGACACGGTGCTGGCGCTCGGGGTCGTGCCGGTCGGCCTGATCAAGTGGATCCCGGAGTGGGAGCGCGGCGTCGGCCCGTGGTCGCTGGAGGCGCTCGGCGACGCCAGACCGGAGCTGTTCGAAGGCCAGGAGATCCCGTTCGAGAGAATCGCCGCGCTGCAGCCCGACCTGATCCTCGCCGTCGGCCATGACCTCAGACCGGCCGACCACGACCGCCTCGCCGAGATCTCGCCGATCGTCTCGACGCCGGCCGGCTACCCCTCCTACGGCCTCCCGCCGAACGAGCAGGCGCTGCAGGTCGGCACCGCGCTCGGGATGAGAGCGCAGACCGAGAGGCTGATCAGAGGGCTCGACGACCTCTACGCCGGCGTGCGCAGAGAGCACCCCGAGTTCGAGGGCAAGACGGTGATGGTCGTGACGCCGACCGCCGACGGCAGAATGTCGATCTTCGCCGACACCGACACGCGCGGCCGGCTCGTCAGAAACCTCGGCTTCAGACAGCCGGCCGAGATCGCCGACCTCGTCGGCGACCAGTTCTACGCCTACCTCAGCGCGGAGCGGTTCGACCTGCTCGACGTCGACGCGCTGCTCGTGCTCGCCTATGACAGAGCGAGCAGCAGCGCGCTGGCGAGAATGGCGACCTACCAGCAGCTCGACGTCGTCAGACGCGGCAGCGCCTACGTCGTCGACGACATGGACACCTCGATGGCGCTCGCCGCCGGCACCGTCACGAGCGTCCCCTACGCGCTCGACAGAACGGTCCCGGGCGTCGCCGCGGCGATCGCGAAGGCCTGAGGCAGGCCCGCGCGCGGCCCCGTGGGGCGGCGCGCTCAGGGCACGCGGACGCGGCGCGCCGCCGGCACCACCAGCGGCGTGCCCGTCTCCGGGTCCGGGATCACCCGGCAGGCGAGCCCGAAGACCTGCTCGACGAGCTGCGCGTCGACGATCTCCCCCGGCGCGCCCTCGGCGACGATCGCGCCTTCGCGCATCGCGATCAGGTGGGTCGCGTAGCGGCAGGCGTGGTTGAGGTCGTGCAGCACCGCGACGAGCGTGCGGCCGTGCCGCTCACGCAGGTCGGCGCAGAGGTCGAGCACCTCGATCTGGTGGGCGACGTCGAGGAAGGTCGTCGGCTCGTCGAGCAGCAGCAGCGGCGTCTCCTGCGCCAGCACCATTGCCAGCCAGACGCGCTGACGCTGGCCGCCGCTGAGTTCGTCGACGGAGCGCTCGGCCAGCTCGACCGTGCCGGTCGCCGTCAGCGCCTCCGAGACGGCGCGCTCGTCGTCGGGCGACCACTGCCGCAGCAGCTTCTGGTGCGGGTAACGGCCGCGCGCGACGAGGTCGGCGACGGTGATCGCGTCCGGCGCCGTCGGGCTCTGCGGCAGCAGCCCGAGCCGCCGCGCGACGTCCTTCGCCGGCTGCGAGCGGATGTCGGCGCCGTCGAGCACGACCGCGCCGTGCTTCGGCTTCAGCATCCGCGCCAGCGCGCGCAGCAGCGTCGACTTGCCGCAGGCGTTCGGCCCCACGACGACGGTGAACGAGCCGTCCGGGATCGCGACGTCGAGGTTCTCGACGACGACGCGGTCGTCGTAGGCCAGTCGCAGCTCGCTGCCTGAGAGGCGCGGGCGTCCTTCCGTCATGCGGTCCTCCTTCCGCGCCACTCGCTCGCGAGCAGCCATGCCAGGTAACAGCCTCCGATCGCGCCGGTCACGATCCCCACCGGCAGCTGCTGCGCCGGCCAGATCCGTTGCGCCGCGCAGTCGGAGGCCTCCAGCAGCAGCGCGCCCATCAGCATCGCAGGGATCAGCCCCGGACCGGATGCGCGCGTCAGCCGGCGCGCCAGCTGCGGTGCCGCCAGCGCGACGAACGCGATCGGCCCGGCTGCCGCCGTCGCGACCGCCGTCAGCGCGACGGCGATGACGATCAGCGCCAGGCGACCGCGCTCGACCGGCGCGCCGAGCGCCCGCGCGGCGTCGTCGCCCAACTCCAGCGCGCGCAGCGTGCGGCCGAGCGCGAGCGCCACCGGCACCAGCACGACGAGCGCCAGCGCCAGCGGCCGCACCTGCTCCCAGGAGCGGCCGTTGAGGCTGCCGGTGATCCAGACGGCGGCGGTGATCGCATCCTCGAATCTCGCCCGCGTCAGCATGTAGTCGGTGCCGGCGCGCATCACGAGTCCGATCCCGATGCCGACGAGGATCAGGCGGTAGCCCTGGATCCCGTGGCGCCAGGCGAGCCCGACGACGAGCACCGCGCTGAGCAGGCCTCCGGCGACCGCGCCGCCGGAGACGGCCGCGCCGGAGTTGGCGCCGATCACGGTGATCACGAGCACCGCGCCGGCCGCCGAGCCCCACGTGAAGCCGACGACCTCCGGGCTGCCGAGCGGGTTGCGCGTGAGGCTCTGGAAGAGCGCGCCGGCGAGCCCGAGCGCGGCGCCGACCAGCAGCGCGCAGAGCACGCGCGGCAGCCGCAGCGTCTCGACGATGAACGAGCTGGAGCGGTCGCCGCCGCCGAGCAGCGTCTCGATCACCTCAGCGGGCGAGAGCGGATAGTCGCCGGTCCCGACGCCGATCACGGCGACCGCGAGCAGCAGCACGACGAGCGCGCAGCCGACGAGGAACGGCCGCCGCTCGATGCGCAGCGCCAGCGCGCCGCCGCGCAGGCGCACGACGCGGCCGGGCAGGATCCGGTGAGGAGCCTCGACGCTCACAGTTGAGCGATCCGCCGGCGCCGGACGAGCAGCACGAAGATCGGCGCGCCGAGGAAGGCGGTCACGACGCCGACCTGCAGCTCCTCGGGGCTGACGACCAGCCGCCCGATCACGTCGGCGACGAGCAGCAGCAGCGGCGCGAGCACGAGCGAGTAGGCGAGCACCCAGCGCTGGTCGGGGCCGACGATCGCGCGCGCGACGTGCGGGATCGCGAGGCCGATGAAGGCGATCGGGCCGGCGGCGGCGGTCGCGGCGCCGCACAGCAGCGTGATCGCGAGGCCGCCGAGCGCGCGCGTGCGGTTGACGTGGGCGCCGAGCGCGCGGCCGGCGTCGTCGCCGAGCGCGAGCGCGTTCAGCGGCCGCGCGAGCGACAGCGCCAGCAGCGCGCCGACGATCAGGAACGGCGCGACCTGCGAGAGCGTCTCGGCGTCGCGGCCGGCGAGCGAGCCGACCCACCAGAAGCGCCATGTGTCGAAGGCGTCTCTGTCGAGCAGCGTGATCGCCTGCGTGAAGGAGAGCAGCGCGGCGGTGACGGCGGTGCCGGCGAGCGCCAGCCGCACCGGCGTCGCGCCACCGCGGCCGGCCGCCGCGAGCAGGTAGACGACCAGCGCCGCCGCGCCGGCGCCGACGAACGAGAACCAGACGTAGCCCGTCAGCCCGCCGATGCCGAGCAGCCCGACCGCGACGACGACTGCGGTCGCGGCGCCGGCGTTGATGCCGAGCAGGCCGGGGTCGGCGAGCGGATTGCGCGTCAGCGCCTGCATCAGCGCGCCGGCGAGGCCGAGCGCGGCGCCGACGCCGAGCCCGAGCAGCGTGCGCGGCAGCCGCAGGTCGTGGACGATCGTCGCGTTCTGCGAGCCGTCCGGGTGGAAGAGGTCGCCGATCACCTCCGACAGCGGGATCGAGCGCGCGCCGAGCGCGAGGCTGAGGAAGATCGCGACCGCGAGGGCCGCGATCGCGAGGACGAGGCCAACGCTGCGGGACGACGACTGCACGCGAGTTAGGCTACCCTAACTCGAACGCGGCAAGCCGCGTGCTCGGGAGCCTGGCTCACAACGGGTTCCAAACCGCCGGGGGGTGGTGAGCGACGCTGCCGGGGCTGGGCGGCCCCGGCAGCGCTCACCCCGGGCCGCTCAGCGGACGATGCGCAGCGGCGCCGAGAGCGCTCTGCTGCCCGCGTTGCCCGACCGCAGCGTGATCGCCGTGGCCGTGCGCCCGGGCTTCGCCGCGCGTGACAGCCGCACCGTCAGCTGCAGCGTGCGCGTGGTTCGCGCTCTGACGGTCCCGAGTCTCCAGCACGCCTTCCCCCGCGACTGCGTGGCGCCGCGCTGGAGCTTCGTGAAGCTGAGCGCGCGGCCGGGCGCGGCGCAGACGACGACGCCCCTGGCCGCGGCGCGCCCGCGGTTGGCGACGTGGATCGTCTGCTGGATGCTCGCGCCCGCGGCCGCGCGCGAGCGCGAGGCCGTCAGCGACAGCCGCAGCGCGGGCTTCGGCGTCGCTCTGCGGCCCGGCTCGGCGTCTACGGGCGGCACCGGCGCGACCGCGATCGGCGGCGAGGACTGCGTGCGCGCGATCGCGACGCCGCCGGCGTTGCTCGCGCTGACCTGGCAGGCGATCGTGCGGCCGGCGTCGGTGTCGAGCAGCGTGTAGCTGGCGTTCGCGCCGGCCTGCAGCAGCTGACCGCTGCTGGTGTCGATGAAGGAGTAGGCGAAGACCGGAGCGTCGGTCCAGGTGCCGGGCGCGCAGGTCATCGATCCACGCGCTTGGAAGACGCCGCGCGCGCTCACGTCGCGGCCGCCTCGCGGCGCGACCGGCGGCGTGTCGGAGCCTTGCACGAACAGCGCGATCTCCGGTGCGGCGAGGTTGGTGTAGCCGTTGACCGAGCCGACGCCGCACTCGCCCGTCAGGCCGTTGGTCGAGACGAAGCTGGCAACGCCGGCGAGCACCGCGCCGACCGTCAGCGGGCCGCCGCTGTCGCCCTCGCAGGCGGAGCCGGTGGGACTCGTGACGCAGAGCACGGTCGCGTTCGCCTCGGCGCCGCAGGCGAGCGGATCGCCGATGCTGGTGCCGAGCGCGTACAGCCTGCCGTCGGGCGTGCCGCCGGCGACCTGGCGGCCGAAGCCGCTGATCAGCGCGCCGGTCCCCAGCGCGGGGTAGAACGTGCCGCCGATCAGCGGGATCGCTCTGACCGCCGCGCCGCTGAGGTCGAGTGGCGCGTCCAGCGTCAGCACCGCGACGTCGTCGGGCGAGACGCCACCGAGCGTCGGCACGTAGCCGGGATGGACGCGGAAGGAGGTGACGCTGCGTCTCTGGATCGTTCTCTCGCTCGTCGGGATGCTCGAAACGCCGGCGATCACCGCGATGTCGCCCTCCGGGAATCTCTGCAGCGTTCTCGGGTTGATGACGCAATGCGCCGCGGTGACGATCTGCGTCTCGTTGAGCACCGAACCGCCGCAGTCGTATGCCTCGGTTCTGCTGACCGTCGCCTCGAGGAAGACCTGCCACGGCACCTGCTGGATCGTCTGCGGCACACCGCCGACGATCGCCGGCTTGGCCGCCAGCGGCGGCCGCGCCTCGGCCCCGAGCGTCGTCTCCGCGGCGGTCGCGACCGTGGTCGCGCCGCCGGCCGTGCCGAGCGCCAGCACCCCGGCCAGCGCGGTGATCGCTGCGCGCATGCGGCTCATCTAGGCGGTGACGTTGCCGGCGGCCGCGTCGACGACCTGCCAGGGGCGGTCGTCGGGGCCGGCGAGCGCGAGCGTCCAGCGCTCGGTCGTCGTGGTCGCGGTCTGCTTCGAGCCGGCGAGCACCGCGGCGGTGTCGCGGTCCTCGATGTAGCGGCGGCCGTGGACCTCGATCGCGACGGTCATCGTCGGCGGCTCGGCGGCCGGGTTCAGCGCCGTGATCGTCAGCTGGCGAACGACCGGCCCGCGGATCACCAGGCGCGTGCGGCCGGAGCTGTCGCCCGGGTGCAGCAGCGCCTGCGCCGCCTCCGGCGAGGCGACGTCGAGCAGGCTCGTGTCGGCGCCGTCGACCGCCTCCGCCCAGGCACCGACGGCGCGGCGGACCGACGCCTCCAGCACGTCCGGCGCCCAGCGCCCGTCGACGAGCGAGAGGTCGAGCGCGGCGGTGCGCGCCTCGCCGGCGTAGTCGAGGTCGGCGACCTCGGCGGTCGAGACGCCCTCGGGCAGCTTGTCGAGCGCGGCGACCTCCAGCAGCGAGGCGTCGCTCATGCGCCGCTCGTCGCTCCACGGCGAGGCGACGATCTCGGCGTCGAGCACGTGCTGGCCCTCCGCGTCGGTCTCGATCGTCGCGATGATCCAGCCCTCGCCGCCCGGATGCTTGGCGAGCGTCCAGAACTCAGTCAGCGAGACGGTGTCGTCGCCCTCCTCGTTGCGGTGCAGGATCTGGCCGTTGCGCTGCACGACGTAGTCTCTGAGGCGCGCGCAGATGCGGACCGTGACGCGGTCCTCGTGATGGCCCTCGCGGTTGGTCAGGCCGAGGTACTCGATCGAGTCGATTCCCAGCACCTCGACGCGGTTGTGCCAGCCCTTGCCGCGGAAGTCCTCCAGCCGGCGGCGCCACTCGACCATCAGGTCGGGCACCAGCAGCCGCTCCAGCGCCGCGTAGTCGCGCCCGTCCCACGCCTCCTGGGCGCTGTGGAACATCCGCTCGGCGCTCTCGCGCACCGCGTCGGGCTCGAACATCGGGTCGTCGTCGGCGGCGACCGCGGCCGCCAGATGGACTCTCTTCACGTGTGCCTCGCGCCGCTTGCGGTAGCGGCGCACCTTCATCGCCGCCGAGATCGCGGCGATCACGAAGAAGACGATCACGACGAGGAAGATCACGCCGACCAGCAGCGGGCTGCCGCCGCTGCCGGTCCCGGAGCCGCCGCCGCCGAAGCCGCCGCCACCCCCGCCGCCGCCGAAGCCACCGCCGCCGCCTCCCCCGCCGAAGCTCGACGAGCCGCCGCCGGCGGCGGCGAGCACGAACGGCGCGCGCAACAGCAGCGCGCCGAGGGCGAGCAGGAGCGCCGCGACAAGGTGGCGCGGGGTGAGCGAGCGGGGGGAGCGAACTGGAGCCATCGTCCTGGCACGGTATCGCCTGCGGCCGAACCACTCCACTTCAACGGCAGATCTGCCGATGAGGCGGGGAAGGTCCACATCCACCGGAGGAGTTCTCACCCGTGTCAGTCCGCCTGCGCACCGCCCTGCTGCTCGTCATCGCCATCACGTTCACCGCCGCCGCGAGCGCCTACGCCACGACGGCGCTGATCGCCGAGGACCAGCCGGTCGTGCGCACCGTCCTGGCCGAGGACGCCGACCCGCCCGGCGCCCCGGGCCGCACGCTCGGCCTCTCGCGCGTGACCGTCGCGCCCGGCGCGGAGCTGGCGCTGCACCGCCATCCCGGCACGCAGATCGCCAACATCGCGAGAGGGACGCTGACCTACTGGGTCGTCAGAGGCGCCGTCACCGTCCACCGCGGCGACAGAGCGCTGCGCACGATCAGAGCCGGCCAGCGCGGCCAGGTCAAGACGGGCGAGTGGATCGTCGAGAACCCCGGCACGATCCACCACGCCGCCAACCGCGGCGACGTGCAGATCGAGATCCTGATCGCGACGCTCTTCAAGGACGGCGCGCCGCCGTCGATACCGGTCAGACCGTAGGGATGCCGGCGGCGGCGCACCCGCGCCGCCGCCACGCGCGCCGCAGCGCCGGCTGATCCGCCGGCGCCGCTCCGCGCCCGCCGGCTACTCCGCCGGCGCCTCGATCGCGCGCTTGAGGATCTTGCCGGTCGGGCCCTTCGGCAGGGCCGGGACGAGCCAGACGCGGCGCGGGTACTTGTAGGCCGCGACGCGCTCCTTGACGTACTCGCGCAGCTCGTCGGCGTCGACCTGGGCGCCCTCCTTCAGCGCCACCGCCGCGCCGACCTCCTCGCCCCACTCCTTGTCGGGCACGCCGACGACGGCCGCCTCGGCGACGGCCGGGTGCTCGTAGAGCACCTCCTCGACCTCGCGCGGGTAGACGTTGTAGCCGCCGCGGATGATCATGTCCTTCTTGCGGTCGAGGATGAAGAAGTAGCCGTCCTCGTCGATCTTCGCGAGGTCGCCGGTGTGGAACCAGCCGCCTCTGATCGCAGCCTCGGTCGCCTCCGGCTTGCGCCAGTAGCCCTTCATCACGTTGTGGCCGCGGATCACGATCTCGCCCATCTCGCCGGTCGGCAGATCGTTGCCGGAGTCGTCGACGACCTTCATCTCCACGCCGCGGATCGGCGTGCCGATCGAGCCGACCTTGCGCGCTCTGTCGGGGTGGTTGAACGACGCCACCGGCGAGGTCTCGCTGAGGCCGTAGCCCTCCAGCACCTTCGCGCCGAACGCCGCGTCGAACTCCTTCAGCACCTCGCCGGGCAGCGCCGAGCCGCCGGAGACGCACAGCCTCAGCGACGACAGGTCGTACTCCGCGCGCTTGGCCTCCGGCACCGAGATCAGCGCGTTGTACATCGTCGGGACGCCCTCGAAGACCGTCACCTTGTCGCGCTCGATGATCTCCAGCGCCTTGACCGGGTCGAACCGCGGCAGCAGCGTCAGCGTCGCGCCGGCAGCGGTCGCGACGTTCAGCGCGCAGGTCTGCCCGAAGGAGTGGAACAGCGGCAGCGCGCCGAGGATCACGTCGTTCTCGTCGACCTGGATCAGCGTCTGCAGCGTCGTCTCGACGTTCGCGAGCAGGTTGGCGTGCGACAGCTCGGCGCCCTTCGGCTGGCCGGTCGTGCCCGATGTGTACAGCAGTACAGCCGTCTCGTCGTCGGCCGGCTCGCTGACGCCGTAGGCCGGATCGTGCGCGAACGCCTGCTGGGCGAAGTCGAGCCCGACCGATATGAACTCGGCGCCGGCCGCCTCGGCGCCCGGCTTCGCCTCGGTGGCGAAGTCGTGCCAGCCGAACAGCAGCTTGGCGCCGGAGTCCTCGACGTAGTACTTGACCTCGCGCTCCTTCAGCAGCACGTTCATCGGCACGACGATGCCGCCGGCGCGCAGGATCGCGTAGTAGATCGGCGGGAAGAACGGGACGTTCGGCAGCATCAGGCCGACGCGGTCACCGGGCTCGAAGCCCTTCGCCGCGAGCATTCCGGCGATGCGGGCGCTGCCCTCGGCGATCACCGCGTAGTTGAGCGCGACGTCGTCGAGCTTGACCGCGATCCGGTCGCCGTGCTTCTCGGCGGTGTCGACCAGAACGCTTGCCAGATTGCGCCCCATGCTGCCTCCCGTCTTCGATTTCTCAGTGCCTGCGGCGGCTCACGTGGCTCACGCCTCCGCGCCCGACCCGATCGCGCGGGCGGGGGCCTCGCCCCACAGCTGCTCGAGTCGGTAGAACGCGCGCGTGTCCGGCGTGAAGAAGTGCACCACCACGTCGAGATAATCCATCAAGACCCACTGCGCTTGCGGCAGTCCCTCGACGCGGCGCGGCAGCATGCCGTGCTCGCGCTTGAGCTGCTCGTGGACGGCGTCGTGGAGCGCCTTCACCTGGCGGTCGGTGTTGCCGGTCGCGATCACGAAGTAGTCGGCATAGCCGAGCACTCCGCGCAGGTCCAGCTCGACGATCTCGATCGCCTTTCTGTCGTCGGCGATCTCGGCGATCGCGGCGGCCAGCTCAGCTCCTGTCAGTTCCTGTTGTGTCATGTAGTCACCTCCCCCGCTGCACGGTAGAGCCCGTTGCGGTCGATCGCTTCGGCGACCGCGTCGGGCACGAGATAGCGGATCGGCCGCGCGGCGGCGACCCGCTCGCGCACGAGCGACGACGAGACGTCGATCCGCGGCATGTCGAAGAAGGTCACGCGACCGGCGCCGGCCAACGGCGCCAGCTCCCGCTCGATCGCCTCGCGCTTGGCGCCGACGCGCTCGGCGACGGCGAGCGTCGCCAACCCCAGCACCGCCTCCGGCTCGCGCCAGCTCGGCAGGCTCGCGGCCATGTCGCCGCCGACGATGAACGTCAGCTCGTCCTGCGGATCGCGTTCGCGCAACAGACGCAGGGTATCGACCGTGTAGGACCGGCCCGGACGATCGAGCTCCGCGCGCGAGACGACGAAGCGCTCGTCGGAGCGAACGGCCGCCAGGCACAGCTCGTAGCGCGTGTCCGGCGAGGGGTCGCCGGCGCTCAGCTGCTTGTGCGGCGGCTCGCCGGCCGGCATCAGCACGATGCGGTCGAGGCCGAGCTGCGCGTGAGCCTCCTGCGCGCAGACGAGGTGTGCGAGATGCGGCGGGTTGAAGGTCCCACCGAGGATGCCGACGCGCATGCGGGGCGCGGCGCCGGGCTCAGCCGCGCACCTGACCGGTGCCCTCGATCAGGTACTTGAAGGTCGTCAGCTCGCGCACGCCGATCGGGCCGCGCGCGTGCAGCTTCTGGGTCGAGTTGCCGATCTCGGCGCCCATCCCGAACTCGCCGCCGTCGGTGAAGCGCGTCGACACGTTGACGTAGACGCAGGCGGCATCGACGTTGAGCTGGAAGGCGCGCGCCGACTCGGTCGAGCGCGTCACGATCGCCTCCGAGTGGCCGGAGCCGTACTGGCCGATGTGGGAGATCGCCTCCTCGCGCGAGTCGACGACCTTGACGGCGATCGTCAGCGCGAGGTACTCGGTCGCCCAGTCCTCCTCGGTCGCGGCGCCGAACGGCACGCCGGGGCCGGCGAGCGCGCGCGCCCGCTCGTCGCCGCGCAGCTCGACGCCCGCGCCGTGCAGCAGCTGTGCCGCGCGCGGCAGGAACTCGGGCGCCGCGTCGGCGTGCACGAGCAGCGTCTCGAGCGCGTTGCAGACGCCGGGCCGCTGCGTCTTGCCGTTGAGCAGGATCGCGGCCGCCATCTCGAGGTCGGCGGAGGCGTCGACGTAGAGGTGGCAGTTGCCCGAGGCGGCGTAGATGACCGGGACGGTCGCGACCGCCTTCAGCGCGTTCTTCAGCCCCTCGCCGCCGCGCGGGAAGATCAGGTCGACGACGCCGTCCTGCGTCGCCAGCTCCGCCAGCTCCTCGCGGCCGCCGCCGGCGACGAGCGAGATCGCGCCGGCGGGCACGCCGGCCGCGGTCGCCGCCTCGCCGGCGATCTCAGCCAGCACGCGGTTGGAGTGGATCGCGGAGGAGGAGCCGCGCAGCACGATCGCGTTGCCCGACTTGAGCGCCAGCGCGGCCGCGTCGATCGTCACGTTCGGGCGCGCCTCGTAGACGACCGCGACGACGCCGAACGGCACGCGGACGCGCCGCACGTCGACGCCGTTGGGCAGGCGGTGGCCGTCGATCGTCTCACCGACCGGGTCGGGCAGCGCGGCGATCGCGCGCGCGCCGTCGGCGATCCCGGCGATCCGCTGGGGGTCGAGCGCGAGGCGGTCGAGCAGCGCGTCGCCGATCTCGTTCGCGCGCCCGGCCTCGAGGTCGAGCGCGTTGGCGGCGAGGATCTCTGGGGTGCGGGCCACCAGCGCGTCCGCGATCGCGAGCAGAGCGCGATCCTTGACGTCCGAGCCGAGCGCGGCGAGCGGGCCGGCGGCGGCCTTCGTGGCGAGGCAGACGTCGGCGACTGAGATCGTGGGCGTGCTGATGGCCATGCTCATAGGGTACTCACCCGATCATCTCGCGCGCGGGCCCTCCGGGCTTGAACATCGGCAGGCAGTCGGCCTCGGGCGCGATCCGCACCTCCAGCAGCGCCGGACCCTCGCTCGCGAGCGTCTCGGCGACGGCGCCCTCGACGTCGTCCTGCTCGGTCACGCGCCGGCCGTCGACGCCGAAGGCGCGCGCCAGCAGCGGCCAGTCGGGCGAGGCGCCGAGGTCGACCGCCTGGCGGCGCCCGTCCCAGAACATGTCCTGCTGCTGGCGGACCATCCCGAGCGTGCCGTTGTGCATCAGCACGATCTTCACCGGCAGCCGCTCCTCGACCGCCGTCGCCAGCTCCTGCACGTTCATCAGCAGCGAGCCCTCGCCGGAGACGCAGACGACCGTCGCGCCGGGACACGCGGCCTGGGCGCCGAGCGCGGCCGGCAGGCCGTAGCCCATCGTGCCGTGGCCGCCGGAGGTCAGCCAGCGGCGCGGCTGCTCGAAGCGCAGCCGGTTGGCGGCCCACATCTGGTGCTGGCCGACGTCGGTCGAGACGATCGCCTCGCCGCCGCTGGCGCGCTGGACCGCGTCGAGCAGGCCGTGCGGGTCGACCCCCTCCCCCGGTCCCTCGCCACCGCTCCAGCCCGGCGCCGGCACGTCGAACGGCTCGTCGGCGCGCCAGGCGTCGATCCGCTCCCACCACGAGCGCAACCGAGCGGCGTCGGCCGCCGGTGCCTGCGCGGCGTACGCCTCCGCGATCGCCTCCAGCCCCAGCCGCGCGTCGGCGACGATCGGCACGTGCGCCGGGCGCAGCTTGCCGATCTCGCTCGGATCGACGTCGATGTGGATCACCTTCGCGTGCGGGGCGAACTGGTCGAGCGCGCCGGTCACGCGATCGTCGAAGCGGGCGCCGACGCAGATCAGCAGGTCCGACTCGTCGACCGCCCAGTTGGCGGTCTTCGTCCCGTGCATCCCGAGCATGCCGAGGAAGCGGCGGTCGGAGGCCGGGAAGGCGCCGAGCGCCATCAGCGTCGTCGCCACCGGCAGGTCCGCCAGCCGCGCCAACGCGGCCAGCGCGGCCGCGCCCTCGGCGTGCACGACGCCGCCGCCGGCGTAGAGCACCGGCCGCCGTGCCGCCGCGATCGCCTGCGCGGCCAGCCGCACCTGCTTGCCGTTGGGCTTGAGGCGCGGCTGGTATCCGGGCGTGTCGGGCGCCGTCGGCTCGCGGTCGCGCGCGGGCGCGCGGGCGATGTCGGAGGGCACGTCGACGAGCACCGGGCCGGGGCGGCCGGTGCGCGCGATGTGGAAGGCGTCGTGGATCGCCTGCTGCAGCTCGTCGGCCGACTGGACCGCGATCGCGTGCTTGACCATCGGCGCCGTCATGCCGATCACGTCCGCCTCCTGGAAGGCGTTGGTGCCGAGCAGGTCGCTGCGCACCTGGCCGGTCACGAAGACGGTCGGCGTCGAGTCCATGTGCGCGTCGCAGATCGGCGTCAGCAGGTTGGTCGCGCCGGGCCCGGAGGTCGCGAAGGCGACGCCGACGCGGCCGGTCGCGCGCGCGTAGCCCTGCGCCGCGTGGCCGGCGCCGGCCTCGTGGCGCATCAGCACGTGCCGGATCGGCGAGTCGACGAGCGCGTCGTAGATCGGCAGGTTGGCGCCGCCGGGGATCCCGAAGACGGTGTCGACGCCCTCGCGCAGGAGGGCCTTGGTCAGGGCGTCGGCGCCGCGCATCGGGCGCTCCCTTCATGAGCGGTGGTGGCGAGGTCGGAGATGAGTACGACGAGGGCGACGAGGCGCATGTGCGGCTCCTGGTTCGGAAGGGGCGAGACGGTGCTCCGCGCGACGTTGGCGCGGAGCGGACGGCGGTTCGGCGAGCGCGAGGCTCAGCCGGATACGCGTACGCCGACGAGGACGCGAATGGCGTCCGTAAGTCGGTCGGCGTGCAGGCGCGGGTGCGTCACGGTCCCCTCATGATGCCGCATCGCGCGGGCGAACGCCAGTGCGCCGTCGCCGCCGTCAGCGCGTTGCGAAGAGGTGTGTAGATCAACTAGTTTCCCGTCCCCACGGCCGACCAGGGGTGTCTGTGAACGAACGGGTGAGAGTCGCGCTGCAGCTGCTGGGAGCAGTGGCCGGGCTGGCCGCGCTGGCAACGCTCGCGGGCGGGGCGATCGTGCTGCTGCGCTTCGAGGCGCTCGACATGCCCGCCGACCAGGCGCTCAACCTGCTGCCCAAGCAGCTGCTGCTGATCACCGGCCTGCACGCGCTCGCGCTGCCGGTCGCCGTCGCGATCCTCTGCGCGCTGCCGCTGGCGCTGCTCGTGCGCGCGAGAAGGAAGGCGCTCGCGTGGATGCTGTTCGCGCTGATCGCGCTCGGCGTGATCGTGCGGATGGTCGCGGTGATGCCGGAGCCGGCCGACGCCCCGCTCGGCTGGACCGCGATCGTCGTGCTGCTGCTGGCCGGCGCGATCACCGCCGCGGTCGCGATCGCGAAGGCGCGGCCGATCGGGCTGTCGTGGATCCTGCTCGCCACCTTCGCCGTCGCGGGCGCCGGCCTCGCGGTCGTGCGCACGTGGGTGACGCCGAAGCTCGAGCCGGTCGCGCTGCTGACCGACGGCAGACCGTCGAGCTTCGCCGGCTTCTACGTCGGACAGACGAGCGACCGCGTCTACATCGCGCCGCTGCCCGGCGGCGGCGCGGTCGACCACCCCTTCGCCGACGCCCCGATCGTGCGGATCGCCGAGATACGCCGCGACAGAGTGCTCGCGCTCGTGCTGCGCGCTCCGGCCGGACTCGACAACGACCAGAGCGGCCGCAGGCAGGCGCAGTCGCTGCTGGCCGACCTGCGCGCCGCGACCGCGCCGGCCGACGTGGCCGAGCCGGTCAACACCGCCGACCCGGTCCGCACCTTCGCGCCGCTCGTCAGCCTCCACGCCGACGAGCGCTCGCTGCCGATGTCGGCCGACGACTTCGTCGCGCACTCGCGGCTGGTCTGGGCGATCAGCGGCTGCACCCCGCTGCGCGAGCGCAGCTTCGACATGCGCCGGCTCGCCGGCCCCGACGCGTACGCCCACCGCGACGCCGACGAGCGCTGCAGAGAGGCCGATGACGGCCCGCTGATAACGGCCGCCGACCACACCCGGCCGTTCGACACGAAGGACCGCCCGGCCGGGTTGGGCCCGCGCGAGGGCTTCGCGCTCGACGTCGACGACGAATGGCGCGCTCCGAAGGTCAAGCTGCTCGAGGAGAGCGGCCAGAAGTACCTGCCGAAGACGCCGCTCTACGTCGAGCAGCACCCCGACGAGGCGCCCGACGGCAAGCCCGCGAAGCGGATCACCTACTGGCTCTTCTACGGCCTCAGCCAGCCGCCCGGCCCCGGCGCGGTCACGAAGGCGCTGGTGCACGAGGGCGACTGGGAGCGGATCAGCGTGCTCGTGCGCGAGACGGCCGCCGACCGCTGGCAGCCGCTGTCGGTCACCTACCACTTCCACGACGAGAACCGCGACGTGCCGTGGGCGTCGGTCACCCGCTCCAGCCTCGACGGCGGGCTGCACCCGTACGCCTTCAGCGCGCTCGGCAGCCACGCGACCTACTGGGTCGACGGCGACTTCGAATCGCTGCCGAAGATCGGCGGCACGCCCGTCAGAGCGCCGATCTACGACCACGCGATGGCGTGCGGCGACTGCGCGCAGTGGCGCACGTGGGAGAACGTCGTCGACGTCCGCGCGCGCCCGTGGTACGGCTTCGGCGGCGCATGGGGCGCGATCGGGAAGATGGGCGGAACGACCGGCCCGCTCGGCCCCTCGACCTGGAAGATCCGCGATCCCGGCAACTCGCCGACGGACACCGTCCACCGGCCGCTGATGCCCTCGCCGGTGCAGGCGACGCCGCCGGCCGACGGCACGGCGCCCGCCGGGGGCTGACGCGCGCGCGGCGCCGCCGGGCGCGCCCCGCCCGCCGCGGCCTGCGCTACGCCAGCACGAAGTAGTCGCGGTGGATCGCCTCTTCGCTGGCGCGCGGCAGCAGCTCGCGCGCCTGCGCCGACTTGAGGCCCGCGACTCTTCTCAGCTCGCCGGCGGCGTAGTTGGAGATCCCCTTGCCGACGACCTCGCCGTCGTGCACGACCTCGACGGCGTCACCAGCGTCGAAGCCGCCTCTGACGCCGGTGATGCCGACCGGCAGCAGCGACGTGCCGCCCTCGCGCAGGGCGCGCGCGGCGCCGGCGTCGACGGCGAGCGTGCCGCGCGAGCGTTTCGCGTACTTCAGCCACAGCTTGAAGCTGGAGTACGACGCCTCCTGCGCCGGGAAGCGCGTGCCGACCGCCTCGCCGGCGGCGGCGGCAGCGATCACGCCGGGAGTGCGGCCGTTGGCGACGACGGCGGGGATGCCGGCGGCCGTCGCCATCTCCGCCGCGACGACCTTCGAGCGCATCCCGCCGGAGCCGAGCGTCGTGGTCGTCTGGCGGATGTCGAGCGCGGCGAGCGCCTCGAAGTCCTCCACCAGCGGCACGATTCTGGCGCTCGGGTCCAGGCGCGGATCGGCGGTGAAGAGGCCGTCGGTCGAGGTCAGCAGCACGAGCAGCTCGGCCCCGAGCAGGACCGCGACCTGCGCGGCGAGGAAGTCGTTGTCACCGAAGGAGATCTCGTCCGTCGTCGTCGTGTCGTTCTCGTTGATGACCGGCACGACGCGCCAGTCGAGCAGCCGCTGCAGCGTCTGACGGGCGTTGAGGTAGTGGGTTCGCGCGCTGATGTCGAAGAAGGTCAGCAGCACCTGCGCGGTCGCGACGCCGCGCTCGTTCAGCAGCTCGTCGTAGACGCGGTAGAGCTGGCCCTGCCCGACGGCGCTGGCCGCCTGCAGCTCGTCGACGGCGCGCGGGCGCATCCCCAGCCCCATCACGCCCATGCCGCGCGCGATCGCGCCGCTGGTGACGATCACGACCTCGCGACCGGCGGCGTGCAGGGCAGCCGCCTCGTCGCAGACGTGCTCCAGCACCTCGCGGCGCGGATGGCCGGCGTCGTCGCAGACGATGCTCGAGCCGAGCTTGATGACCACGGTTCCCATCGGGACCGGGGAGCTTACGGCGTGTCGGCGTCGCGGCGCGCGCGGCGCGGCGCTCAGCGCGCCAGCACCCGGCCGAGCAGCTCGACCGTGCGGCGGGCGAGCGCGCCGTCGGGGTCGGCGTCGGCCTGCAGGTCGCTTACCGACATCCCGACCAGCGCCGGCGAGGCCGCCAACGGGGTCACGAGCTGCTCCAGCTGCTCCCACGTCAGCCCCTGCGGCTGCGGGTAGCTGACGGCCGGCATCACGGCGGCGTCGAGCACGTCGAGGTCGAGGTGCAGCCAGGCGGCCGCGACCGCCCCGTCGTCGGCGCGCGCGTCCTCGTGGACCGGCGGCGCCTCCAGCCGGCGCGCCGCCTCCTCGCCGACCGCGCGCGGCCCGGCGGCCGCGATCGACGGCGCGTCACGCCACCAGACGGTCTCGTCCATCAGCGCGAGGTCGTCGTCGTTGCCGGGGTCCATGCCGCGCGGCCGCAGCCCCAGCACCACCGCGCGGGCCGGCGCCAGCAGCGGCGGCGGCGTCGGCGCGGCCAGCTCGACGAGCGCGGTCGGCCCGCGTCCGCAGACGATCGCGAAGTCCATGTCGGCGGCCTCGCCGGTCGGCGAGCTGGCGCCGTCCATCGCGTCGGGGTGGCCGTCGACCATCCACAGCCCCGGCTCCAGCCCGGCGATCCGGCAGCCGGCGAGCGCGCCGGGCAGCAGCGAGCAGTCGCCGCCGAGCACCAGCGGCCGCTCGCCGCCGCGCAGCACTCGCGCGACGGCGTCGCGCAGCGCGACGGAGGCGTCGAGCACAGCCGCGTAGGCGATCACGCCGGTGCGCGGATCGCGCTCGGCGGGGCGCAGCAGCTCGGTCACGTCGCCGAGGTCGGCACCGGCGCCGACCGCTTCGGCGATCCCGGCCGCCCGCAGCGCCGCGGGCGCCCGCTCCTCCCCCTCCCCAGCGCCGGCCGAATCCAGCGGCGCGCCGAGCAGGGTCCAGCTCATCAGGCGTCCAGTTCGAAGACGATGCCGCCGATCTCGACGTCGTCGCCCGACTCGAAGCCGGCCTCGTCAAGCGCTCTGATGACGCCGATCGAACGCAGCCGCATCTCCAGGTAGGCCATCGCCTCCTCGTTCTCGACGTCGTATCTGGCGACGAGCCGGTCGACGCCGTCGCCGATCACCTTGAAGACGCCCTCGTCGATCACCTCGACGACGAAGCCGCGTGGTCTGGCGGGCTTGAAGACGCGATGCTCCGCGAGGTCGTCGATGTCGGCGACCTCGACCGGCGGCGTCACCGGGACGTGCTGCAGCAGCGCCTTGCGCAGCTCGTCGAGCCCGTCGCGCGTCGCGCTCGACGTGCGGATGATCGGCACGTCGGGGCCGAGCTGCTCGCGCCACAGCTCCTCCGCCGCCTCGGCGTCCCCAGGGGTCACGAGGTCGGACTTCGAGAGCGCGAGAATCCGCGGCAGCGACGCGAGGCGCGAGTCGTGCGAGGCCAGCTCCTGCTCGATCGTCGCGTGGTTCTCGAACGGGTCGGAGCCGTCGAGCGGCGCGAGGTCGAGCACGTGCACGAGCAGGCGCGTGCGCTCGACGTGCGCGAGGAAGTCGTGGCCGAGGCCGGCGCCGTCGCTGGCACCCTCGATCAGGCCGGGGATGTCGGCGATCACGAGCTGGCGGTCGTCGCTCTGGATCGTCCCGAGCACCGGCGAGAGCGTCGTGAAGGGATAGCCGGCGACCTTCGGCCGCGCGGCGGTGATCGTGCTCAGCAGCGACGACTTGCCGGCGTTCGGCAGCCCGACGAGGCCGACGTCGGCGAGCAGCTTGAGGTGCAGGTCGACCCAGCCCTCGGTGCCGGCGGGCGCCTTCTCGGCGAAGCGCGGCGCCTGCCGCGTCGGCGTCGCGAAGTGCTTGTTGCCGCGCGCGCCGTTGCCGCCTCTGGCGACGATCGCGCGCTGGCCGGGCGTGACGAGGTCGTGGCGGGTGCCATCGTCGAGCACGACGACCGTGCCGGGCGGGACTCTGACGACGAGGTCGTCGCCGTCGGCGCCGTGGCGCAGTCTGCCCTGGCCGTGGCCGCCCTTCTTCGCCTTGAAGTGCGAGGTGCGACGGAAGAACTGCAGATCGCGCAGCGAGTCGTCGCAGAGCAGGATCACGTCCCCGCCGCGGCCACCGTCACCGCCGTCGGGGCCGCCCAGCGGCACCCCCGCCTCGCGGCGGAACGACATGCAGCCGTCCCCGCCGCGGCCGGCCTGGACGTGAATTCTCGCGCGGTCTGAAAGCACGCGTCCATGGTGGCAGAGTGCTTCGCATTGCGAGTTCGACGGCGTCGCGCGACAGCGCGCGACGCCGGTGGGAACTCGCGGGCTAGACCGCGGCCGGCTCCTCGTCCTGAGCAAGCTGCACACGCTGATTCGGCACGCAATGCGTCATCACGAGGCCGGCCACGTCGCGCGGGCCGTTGCTGCCGAGGTTGTCGAGGCGGCTCTGCTCGGCCGGACCCCAGCCCTGCGTCGGCACCGGCTGCAGGTGCTTGACGTCGCCGGCGGAGATGCCGAGCGCGTCGCCGACGCGCTGGCCCAGCTCGTCCTCGGCGAGGAAGAGGTGCCACACCATCCGCTCCTGGATCGCGCGGTCGCACTGCTTCAGGTTGCCGACGAGGTTGGCGACCAGCTCGTCCTTCTCCCACTGCTCGGAGAGCAGGTAGCGCTCGCCGGGCTGCTGGTAGTCGTTCGTGCGCTCGATCCGCTCGCGCGTCAGCTGGCCGCTGATGACCGGGCCCTGCGCCTGGTGGGCCGGCTTGTCGGCCTCGCGCAGGCCGGCGCGCAGCGACGGCTCGTAGTTGATCGACGGGTCGGCGCCGTGGCCGTCGACGCCGTACGCCATCGCGCCGTCGCGCTGGTTGGTGTTGACGCCGTGTGCGGCCGCTCTCGCCGAGTTGACCGGCAGCTGGAGGTAGTTCGGGCCGACGCGGTGGCGCTGCGTGTCCGAGTAGGAGAACGTGCGCCCGACGAGCATCTTGTCGTCGGAGAAGTCGAGCCCGTCAACGAGCACGCCGGTGCCGAAGGCGATCTGCTCGCTCTCGACGAAGAAGTTCTCGGGCGCGCGGTTGAGCGTCATCAGGCCGACCGGCAGCAGCGGGAAGTCGTTCTCCGGCCACGTCTTCGTGTCGTCGAGCGGATCCCAGTCCAGCTCCGGGTGGTCGTGATCGTCCATCAGCTGGACGTTCAGCTCCCACTGCGGGAAGTCGCCACGCGCGATCGCCGCGTAGAGGTCTCTCGTGTGGACGCCCAGCTCCTGACCCTGCGCGACGGCGGCGTCGGCCTCGGTCCACGACTGCACCGGCAGTCTCGGCAGCCAGTGGTACTTGACGAGCTTCGTCTCGCCGGCGGCGTTGACCCACTTGTAGGTGTTGACGCCGAAGCCCTGCATGTGGCGGTAGGAGGTCGGGATGCCGCGCGGGCCGAGCACGAGCGTGATCATGTGCAGCGCCTCCGGCGACTGCGACCAGAAGTCGAAGACGCGGTTGGCGACCTGCCGCTCGAAGGTGACCGGGTCGGGCTTCTGCGAGTGGATGAAGTCGGGGAACTTGATCGCGTCGCGGATGAAGAAGACGCCGAGGTTGTTGCCGACGAGGTCCCAGTTGCCGTCCTCGGTATAGAACTTCACCGCGAAGCCGCGCGGGTCGCGGATCGCCTCGGAGGAGTCACGGCCGCCGGCGACCGTCGAGAAGCGCAGCGCGACCTCGGTCTTCTTGCCCTTCTCCTGGAAGAGCTTGGCGCGCGTGTGCTTGGAGATCGGCTCGCCGCCGACGGTGCCGTACGCCTCGAACTCGCCGAAGGCGGTGGCGCCGCGGGCATGGACGACGCGCTCGGGGACGCGCTCGCGGTCGAAGTGGCTGATCTTCTCGAGGAACTGGTAGTTCTCGAGCGTTGCGGGGCCGCGTGAACCGACGGTGCGCTGGTTCTGGTTGTCCGCGATCGGATGTCCCTGACGGTTGGTCAGAACTCTGCGGTCATCGCTCATCGAGCCGATTCCTCTCGTCGTGTTTGCGCTTGGCAGCTGGAGCAGAGGCCCCAGTACGTCACCTCGACCTCGTCGAGCGCGAAGCCCGGCGGGGCGGACACGGGGTCGAGGCAGGGCGCCTGACCGGCCGCGCAGTCGACGTCGTGCGTCTCACCGCAGGAGCGGCAGACCAGGTGGTGATGGTTGTCGCCGGCGCGCGCCTCCCAGCGGGCGGGCGCGCCCGGCAGCTCGATCCGCTGCGCGAGCGCGGCGGCGCGGAGCGCCTCGCAGACGTCGTAGGCCGCCTGCTTGGACATGCTCACGCCGGAGGCGTGGACACGCTCGATCACCTGGTCGACGCGCGGATGGTCGCGCGACTCGGTAAGGGCTCTGAGGACGGCGACGCGCGATGCGGTGACCCGCAGCCCAGCGCTGCGGAGACGGTCTTCTACGGCGGCGACGTCCATCGGCGGCAGACCATAGCGGACTCAGTCGAAGTTTGGAATGAGTCAAAACAACTTCTTCACGGGCCGCAACCCACGGCCAGCCCCGGACGCCGGACGCCCGGCGCGTCACGCGCGACGACGGGCGAGATCGGGCAGCATCCCGGCAGAACCCCGACCTGGAGCTGATACCCAGATGGCCGACGATCCCGTCTTCCTCATCACCGGCGCCTCGACCGGCATCGGCGCCGCGACCGCCCGCCACGCCGCCAGAGCCGGCTACCGGCTCGTGCTCGCCGCACGCTCGGCCGACAAGCTCGAGGCGCTCGCCGCCGAGCTGGGCGGCCCGGAGCGGGCGCTCGCCGTCGTCACCGACGTGGCCGAGTGGGAGCAGCAGCAGGCGCTCGTCGCCGCCGCGCTCGACGCCTACGGCCGCATCGACGTCGCCTTCGCCAACGCCGGCTTCGGCGGGCCACGCGGCTTCCTCGAAGGCGAGCCCGACCAGTGGCGCGAGATGGTGCTGACGAACGTGCTCGGCGCCGCCTACACGGTCCGCGCGACGATCCCCGCGCTGAAGCAGAGCAGAGGTCACCTGCTGCTGACGGGCTCGGTCGCGGGCCGCAAGGCGATGCCGGGCTCGCTCTACTCCGCGACGAAGTGGGCGGTGACGGCGATGTCGGAGGCGGTCCGCCAGGACCTCAACGACAGCGGCGTTCGCACGACGCTGCTCTCCCCCGGCGCCGTCGAGACGCCGTTCTGGGACAACGGCGCGCCGCTGCCCAACCCGCTGACCGACGATGACGTCGCCGAGGCGGTCATGTTCGCCGTCACGCGCCCACCGCACGTCGACGTCAACGAGATCCTGCTGCGCCCGACCGAGCAGCCTGTCTGACCACTCAGGACTAGCGTTTGCGCGCCACGGCAACCCCGCCTAGCATCGCCGTTTCCACCGACAGGGAGGCAGCATGCAACGTTGGGTCAGGGGGCTTCGGCCTGTGCCGGTCGTGATCGCCGCGCCGGTTGCGGTGGTGGCGCTCGCAGGCGGGGTCGCCGTCGCCGGCAACGCGATCGAGTCGCGGGGCGCGAGAGCGGCCACATCGATCAGAGGCTGCGTGAAGCTGAGCGACCGCACGCTGCGCGTTCCGGCCGCGGGCAGACGCTGTGGCAGAGGTGAGCAGGCGATCGCCTGGAGCGTGCGCGGCCCGGCCGGCGCCACCGGGGCACAGGGCCCGGCCGGACCGCAGGGCCCGGCGGGCACGGCGGGCGAACGCGGCGCGCAAGGCGCCCAAGGCGAAAGAGGCGCGCAGGGCGAAAGAGGCGTCCAAGGCGAGAGAGGCGCGCAGGGTGCGGCCGGCGCCCCCGGGGAGCAGGGCGCCCCCGGTACGCCGGGTACGCCCGGCATCCCCGGCACGCCGGGCATCCAGGGCCCGATCGGACCGGAAGGGCCCCAGGGGCCGGAAGGTCCCGAAGGGCCCGCCGGCACGCAGACGGCGTATGCGGACGGCGCCGACGCCGACCTCGCCGTGCCGGCCGACGGCAGCCACGTGACCGTCTCGACACTGACCCTGCCGGCCGGCGGCTACGCCTTCGACGCGATGCCGAGAGTGGCCTCGGCCTCCTCCAACAACATGAACTACACCTGCGAGCTGCTCGTCGGCGGCGCGCAGCTCGACTCCGGCAGCTCGATGTCGATGTCGTCGTTCCCGGGGCGCGTGAACCTCGGTGGCTTCGCGGAGGTCGGCAGCGGCCAGACCGTCAGAGTCGACTGCTGGTCGACCAATGGCGAGGCCGCGGTCGCGAAGTCGCGCCAGCTGACGGCGATCGCCGTCTCCTAGCGGAGACACGCGGGGCGCCCGGGCCAGCGCCGGGCGCCCCACGACGACGAACGCCCCGGCGGCTGCCGGGGCGTTCGTGAGGCACTGCTGAAGTTCTTGCTGCTACTCGGTCGGCGAGGCAGCTGCCTCGGCCGGGAGGATCGAGATCACGCGGCCGCGACGGCCGGTTCTGAAGTCGACCTTGCCCGGGGACTTCGCGAAGATCGTGTCGTCCTTGCCGATGCCGGTGCCCTCGCCCGGCTTGAATCTGGTGCCGCGCTGGCGAACGATGATCTCGCCGCCGTAGACGGTCTCCCCGGCGAACACCTTCACGCCGAGGCGCTTGGCGTTCGAGTCACGGCCGTTGCGAGAGGAGCCGAGGCCCTTCTTATGCGCCATTACGCAGCCTCCGTCTTTCTCGCGGCGGCGCCGGCCTTGATCGTCGTGATGACGATTCTCGTCAGGTCCTGACGATGGCCGTTGCGGCGCTTGTAGCCGCGCTTGGGCTTGAACTTGACGACGCGCAGCTTCGGACCGCGCTCGTGCGCGACGATCTTCGCCTCGACGGTGACCTTCGCGAGGTCGTCGCCGTCGAGGATCTCGTCGTCGCCGCGGTAGAGCAGCGGCTGGAGGGGCACCGTGGCGCCCTCGTCGGCGGCAAGCCGCTCGACGAGCAGGTGCTGGCCCTCCTCGACGCGGTACTGCTTACCGCCGGTCTTCACGATCGCGTACATGGGTTCTCTGGTCACTCGGTCGTCGCAGCGGAAGAGTCCGCCGTTGCACGGGAACGGCGCCGTCCGCCTCTGCGGCCGCGGCGCCGAGCAGATGAGTCTACGCCATCGGCGGAATCCCCGCTGTCATCCCCCTCCGACGCGCCGTTTCCGACCAGCGTCGCGGTCGCCGCCGTGCGGCCGACCTCGTCGATCCGGACCAGGCGCTTCTCGCCGACGTGGCGGCCGCCGCCGGTCACCGAGACGATGTAGCCGTCGATCTTCGCGACCGCGTCGTCGACGTTGTACATGTGCGGCTCGACGATCGAGACGAGCACCTCGTCACCCTCGCGGAACGGCAGCGCGCGCTCGGCGACGTCCTCGCGCGAGCCCTCGAAGGTGATCGCGAAGTGGTCGAGCGGCAGGCCCTCGGAGCCCTCGAAGTGGAACCACTTGCCGGTCTCCTCCTCCAGCGCGCGCAGGATCCGCGCGCCGTTGCCGGTGAAGACCGCGCCGACGCGCGGGTTGATCTGCAGCAGCAGCGCCTCGGCCTCGTGCTCGGAGGCGAGGTCGCGCAGTCTGCGCTCGAAGTCGATCGCGATCGTCTCCTCGGAGCGGATCACGCCCTCGCCGCCGCACGTCGGGCAGTGCCGGGTCATGATCTCGCGCACGCCCTCGGTGACGTTCTGGCGCGTCATCTCGACCAGGCCGAGCGGCGAGATCTCGACGACGAACGTCTTCGTGCGGTCCTCGTCGAGCGCCTTGCGCAGCGTCTTCAGCACGGCGTCGCGGTTGCGCGCGCGAGCCATGTCGATGAAGTCGATCACGATGATGCCGCCGATGTCGCGCAGGCGCAGCTGGCGCACGGCCTCTTCGGCCGCCTCCAGGTTCGTTCTCGTGATCGTGTCCTCCAGCCGCGCGCCTCTGCCGCGGCCGATGAACGAGCCGGTGTTGACGTCGATGACCGTCAGCGCCTCGGCGTAGTCGATGATCAGATAGCCGCCGCTGGGCAGGTCGACCCGTCTGGTCAGCGTCCCCTGGATCTCTCTCTCGACGCCGTAGCGCTCGAACAGCGGCGATCTCTCGCCCTCCCACAGCTCGACGCGGTCGACCAGCTCCGGCGCGGTGCGCGTGAAGAAGGAGACGAGCCGCTGGTACTGCTTCGGGTCGTCGACGACGGCGCGCTCGAAGTGGTCGGAGAAGACGTCGCGCACGACGCGGATCGAGAGGTCGGCCTCCTGGAAGACGAGATCCGGGGCCTGCGTCTCCTCGACGCGCTTGCCGAGCACCTCGTTGAGCTTGAAGAGGTACTGCATCTCCCGCTCGAAGTCCTCGCGTCTGGCGCCGTAGGCCGCGGTGCGGATGATCGCGCCGCCGCCGTCGAGGTCGAGTCTGGCGGCCTCCTTGCGGAGCCGGTCGCGCTCCTTGTCCGGGAGCCGCCTGGAGACGCCGACACCCTCGCCCTGCGGCGTGTAGACCATGTAGCGGCCCGGGATCGTCAGCTCCATCGAGAGCCGCGCGCCCTTCGTCTTGAGCGGATCCTTGACGACCTGGACCACGACCTCCTGGCCCGGTCTCAGCAGCTCGTGGATCTTCTGGCCGTCCTTGCCGCCGCCGCCGCGGCCGCGCTTGGCCACCTCGACGCCCGGCAGCACGATCTCGTCGACGTGCAGGAAGCCGTTCTTCTCCAGGCCGATGTCGACGAAGGCGGCCTCGAGGCCGGCCAGGACGTTGTCGACCTTGCCCTTGTAGATGTTGCCCACGATCGAGCGCGAGCCGCGGCGCTCCAGGTACAGCTCGGCCACGCGGTAGCCGGCGGCGGGGTTGGCCGGCTTACGGCGCCTGCGGCCGCCGCTTCTGGGCTGGGGAGCGACGTCACCCGTCGCTTCGAGCAGCGCGACGCGGGTCTCTCCCCGGTCCACGCTGACAAGCACTTGCTTCTTCACGGTGTGTGCATTCCTTATGAAAGGACGAGCCCCCGGCCCTTCGATCCCTGTGCGATCCGAGCTTGGATGTGGATCGACTGGAGAAGGCCAAGAGCGATGAATGTTGTCAAGTAGGAGGCTCCGCCGTAGCTCATCAGCGGGAGCGTCACGCCGGTGATCGGCATGATGCCGATGGTCATTCCGACGTTCACGAGAAGCTGGTACATCAACATCGCGAGGATTCCTGCCGCGATCAACGTGCCGAAGAGGTTCTTCGCCATCGTCAGCAATCGCAATGTTCGCCAGATCAGCAGCGCGAACAGCGACAGCACGAGGCCGGCGCCGGCGAAGCCCCAGCGCTCCCCCACGACCGAGAAGATGAAGTCGGTGTGGTGCTCGGGCAGGAAGTTCAACCCGGTCTGGGTCGCTCTGTCGAGCCCTCGCCCGGTCTTCTCGCCGGAGCCGATCGCGATCTTCGACTGGTTGAGCTGGTAGGTCGTCTCGTTGTTGTCCTCGTTGGGGCTGAGGAAGCCCGTCAGGCGGTCGACCTGGTAAGGCTTCAGGACGTTGACGCCGACCGCCGGCGCGACCGCCAGCACGAGCACGAGCGAGACGGCGAACAGCCCGATCAGACCCGCGATGTGGCGGCCGGGAGAGCCGGCGATGAACAGCATCGTCAGCGCCGTGACGACGTAGACCGACGCCGAGCCGAGGTCCGGCTGCACCATCACCAGCGCCGCCGGGCCGAGCGCCAGCAGCATCAGCCGCGCCGTCGTCTCACGCTCGCCGAGCCGGCGCGTGCGATCGACGATGAACCCGGCCAATGCCACGATCAACAGCACCTTCCCCAGCTCCGACGGCTGGAATCTGAAGAACGGCAGCTCGATCCAGCTGCGCGCGCCGCGGGTTGCCGCGGCGAGCAGCAGCGGCAGGATGTTGAGCGCGATCATCAGGCCGTAGATGCCGATCTTGAACTCACGCAGGCGCGAGTAGTCGAAACGGCTGATCACCAGCATCAGGACCGTGCCGATGACGGCATAGGCGATCTGCCGGTGAGCGAAGAAGTCAGGCGCGCCGGGGATGTCGGTGCGCGTCGAGCCGCCGATCGCGAGCACCGAGACGATCACCAGCCCGAAGGTGGCGACCAGCATCAGCGGGTCGAACAGCAGCCGCGGCCGTGCGGAGGAGCGCGTCGCCTGGTCGACGCTGCGACGTATCGGTGTCGTGCTCAATAGCTCGCCGATCCGCCCGCTCTGACCTGGCCCGGGTTGCCGTAGAACCACTGCGAGAGGATCTGCCGCACCGCCGGCGCGGCCGCCTCGGCGCCGAAGCCGCCGTCCTCGATCACCGCGGCGACGACGATCGGTCTTCTCTCATCCGGCACGTAGGCGACGTACCACGACTGGTCGGGTCTGTTGGTGATCTGCGCGGTGCCGGTCTTGCCGTAGACGGGCTTGCCGAAGCCTTCGAAGACGTCGGTCGAGGTACCGTCGGGCTGGGTGGTGGAGTCGAGCAGGCCCTGCCGTATCGTCGCCAGGCCCGGGATCTCGAATCTGCGGATCGGGTCGACGGTGAAGCGCTGCTGCAGGCGCCCGTCCTCCCCGACGGCGGCGACGCCGATGTGCGGTCTGACGAGCGTGCCGCCGTTCTCGAGCGCGGCGTAGGCGGTCGCCAGCTGCAGCGGCGTGCCGACGAAGTCGCCCTGGCCGATCGCGAGCGAGACATTGTCGCCGACTGTCCAGGTGTCTTCCAGATACGCCTTGCCGCAGAAGTCGACTCTTCTCACACGTCGGCATTCACGCTCGGCCGCCTTCAGCCCGTCGGCCGATCTCGAGTCGGGCACGACACCGCCGTACTCGTTCGGCACGTCGATCCCGGTCTGCGCGCCGAAGCCGAACTTGCGCGCCCAGTCCTGCAGCGCGCCGCCTCTCGGATATCTCGCCGGGTCGCGGTTGAGCTTGGCGCCCAGCTCGTAGAAGTAGGTGTCGACCGAGACGGCGAGCGCCCGCTCCATCGTGACGGTGCCGAAGACCGCGCCGCCGGCATTGCGCCGTCTCTGCAGCCCGCTGACCCACGAGCCGGTGTCGTTGTACGGGGTCGTCTCGGTGATCTGGCCGTCGGCGAGCGCCGCTGCCGCGGTCACGATCTTGAAGGTCGAGCCGATCGCGAAGCCGCCGGAGATCGCGCGGTTGAAGAGCGGTCTGTTCGCCGATTCCGCGGTGTACTTGCGGTCGTACTCTCTCTGCGAGATCGGTCTCGTGAAGTCGTTCGGGTCGAAGGTCGGGGCGGAGCCCATCGCGAGCACCTCACCCGTCTTGGGTTCCATCGCGACGAAGGCGCCGCCGCTGGCGGGGTTGCCGTTCGCCTGCGCCAGCCCGATCCCGGTCTGCAGCGCCTGCTGGCCGACTCTCTGCAGTCTCGCGTCGATCGACAGCTGCACGTCGCTGCCCTTGACCGGCTCGACAGTCGTCAGTCTGCCCTTCGGGCGGCCCTGCGCGTCGACCTCGATCCGCTGCGCGCCGTTGGTGCCGCGCAGGTACTTGTCGTAGGTGAACTCAAGGCCGTTCTTGCCGACGATCGAGCCACCTCTGACCCCTCTGTAGTTGGGGTTTCTGAGGCCGTCCTCGTCGATCTGGCCGACGGTGCCGAAGAGGTGGGCGCCGACCGACTTGAGCGGGTACTCGCGCAGCCAGGCGTTCTCTATCGAGACGCCGGGGAACTCGCTCGCCCGCTCCGCCAGATAGGAGTAGGCGGCGCGCGAGGCGTCGGGCTCGACGATCGCGTCGGCGTATGGCGTCACCGCCGCCTGCGAGTCGATCGCGCACTCGACCGGCATTCTCATGAATCTTCTTCTGCCGAGCTCGCATCTCTCGGGTCTCGTCGATCTGCCGAGGACTCTGCTCAGTCTCGTGATCAACCGCTCGCGCGTGCCCTCGTCCTCCGGCAGCGCGGCCGGCGAGACCAGCACGGCGACGGCATTGCGGTTCTCGACCAGGACCGTGCCGTTGCGGTCGATCAGCTCGCCGCGCGGCGCCTGGATCGTCACGTTGCGGACGCGGTTGGACGACGCCTCGGCGAGGTACTGGTCGCCCGAGAGCACCTGCAGGAACCAGAGACGGAAGAAGATGATCCCGAAGATCGCCAGCGCGATCCCGCCGAGCAGCGCGACGCGCATCGCGAGCTGCGGCGAGAGCTGATTGCGGCTTTCGGGCGATTCCATCATCGGTTCAGCGGCTCTGGGAGGGTCGCGAGAGCGGCGAGAGGCCGCCGGTCGTGTAGGCGCGACGACGGCGGCGGCGCGGGTCGTCGGGCAGCGAGCCCTGCACGATGCGGCGCACGAGCGCGTAGACCGGCAGCGCGAACAGCGCGCCGAGCAGGATCGTCACGACGACCTGGCGCAGCAGCAGCCAGCTGACCGGCGCCTGCACGCCCAGCATGAACTGCAGCAGCGCGAAGCCGATCGTCGCGATCGCGGTCGCGGCGGCGCCGACGAACAGCGGGACGAGCCCGTGGGCCGGATCGCGCAGCTCGCGCAGACGGCCGGCGGCGTAGCCGATCAGGATGTACAGCAACGAGGTCACACCGAGCGTCTGCACCAGCGCGAGGTCGACGAAGAGGCCGACCGCGAAGCCGAAGACCGCGCCCGGCAGCGAGCCGGCGAGCAGGCCGACGGAGGCGACGACGAGCGGCGCGAGGTCGACGCTGACGCCGAAGACGGTGATCTGCGAGATCGCCGCGATCTGCACGATCACGGCGACGAAGCCGAGCGCCGCGAGCCGCAGCGGCAGCTGCCAGTTGGTCTCGGTCATGCTCACGGTCCGGCCTGCGCCCGTTCCCCGCTGTCGCCGCCACCGGTCAGCACCTGGACGAAGTCGAGGTGGCGGATGTCGGCGAACGGCGACAGATGGATGCGGTTCGAGTTGGCCAGCTCCTCGGGATCGACGCTCTCGACGCGCCCGATCGGGATGTCGGCCGGGTAGGGCGATTCGAGTCTGTCGTCGATCGTGCCGGCGGTCACGACGACGTCGCCGACGGCCGCGCTCGCTCTGCGGTCGAGCTGGTCCATCCGCAGGTCGAGCGGATCGCCGAGCGACGGCGTGATCAGGCCGTAGTCGCCGCTTCTGACCAGCCGCGCGGCGACGGCCGATCTCTGATCGGTGATCAGCGTCACGATCGCGGTGTTGCCCGCGGCGGTCGTGACCTGGCCGACGAGGCCGTCGCCGGAGATGACCGCGTCGCCGACGCGCACGCCGGCACCGGTGCCGGCGTCGATCGTCAGCGTGTCGCGCAGCAGGTTGTTCATCGAGCGGCCGACGACCCGCGACGTGACCGGCGTGAAGCGGTCGCGGTCGTAGGTGCCCTGGATGCCGACGAGTCTCTCGAGCTGTCTGTTGCGCGCGATCGCGACCTCGTAGTCGATCCGCTCTCCGAGCAGGTCGTCGCGCTGTCTTCTGAGCTGGTCGCGCTCCTTCTTGGCGTCGAGCGTGTCGCCGAACCAGCCGAACAGGTCGCGGGCCGGCTTGAGCGCGCGGCTGGCGCCTTCCTGTATCGGCGACAAGACCGCTATCACCCCACGCTGCACCGAGTGGAGCGGGCTCCCCTCGTCCTCGCCGAAGTATGCGGTGAGGAGGATCAGGGAGACCACGACGAGCACGATGAGCGTGACTCGTCGGCGGCGAACTTGTCTGTCATACACGGGTCGCGTGTCTCCAAGGGGGTGGAAGCACCGGCGCGGCTGGGCATCTAGTACCGCCGCCGCCGGTTGTTCTTCGAATTCTTGTGCGAGCGGTGGATGGCTTCGAACTCCTCCAGCGAGCGGCCCGATCCGACCGCGACGCAGGTGAGAGGTGATTCGGCCAGGTGCGCGGGCATCTGCGTCTCGTGCCGCAGCCGCTCGTCGAGCCCCTGCAGCAGCGCGCCACCGCCTGCAAGCATGATGCCACGGTCCATGATGTCGGACGCCAGCTCCGGAGGAGTCCGGTCGAGCGTCTCCTTGACCGCGTCGATGATCTGCGAGATCGGCTCCTCGAGCGCGGCGCGGATCTCCTCGCTGGTCAGCACGACCGTCTTCGGCAGGCCGGAGACCATGTCGCGGCCGCGGATCTCGGCCTGCACCTCCTCCTCCATCTCGAAGGCGGAGCCGATCTCCAGCTTGACTTCCTCGGCCGTCTGCTGGCCGATCAGCAGCTTGTACTCGCGCTTGACGTAGTTGATGATCGCCTCGTCCAGCTCGTCGCCGCCGACGCGGATCGACTGCGAGACGACGATGCCGCCGAGCGAGATGACGGCGACCTCAGAGGTGCCGCCGCCGATGTCGACGACCATCGAGCCGGTCGGCTCGCCGACCGGCAGGCCGGCCCCGATCGCCGCGGCCATCGGCTCCTCGATCAGGTACGCCTGGCGCGCGCCGGCCGACAGGCAGGCCTCTTCGACGGCGCGCTTCTCGACACCGGTCACGCCCGACGGGACGCATACGACAACCCTCGGATGCGCCCACCGGTTCTGGTGCACCTTCTGGATGAAGTGACGCAGCATCTCCTCCGTCACCTCGAAGTCAGCGATGACGCCGTCCTTGAGCGGCCGGATCGCGGAGATCGTGCCGGGGGTGCGGCCGAGCATCCGCTTCGCCTCGATCCCGACGGCGTGCACCTCGCCCGAGCGCGAGTCGACCGCGACGACGGACGGCTCGGAGAGCACGATCCCGCGGCCTCGCACGTAGACGAGAGTGTTGGCGGTGCCGAGGTCCACGGCCATGTCGCGGCCGCCGAACCCGGTCAAGTAGCTGAAGAAGCCCATGGGTGAAGGAGGGGGATGTCAGAAAGGGCCCCCATGAGTTGCCGAATCACGGCGTCCGGCCGGGGGCCCATCCCGGCCGGGAGTGTAGCGGACGCGGGATGCCGCCCTTTGGGCGTGACGAGCCCGCGATGGCGCGAACGCGCTGCAAATCGCGGCTTCAGGAGCTCTCTCGCAAGATCGCTGGCAGCAGCTCGAGGAAGGCCGCGACCGGCAGTCCGACGACATTCAGGTAGTCGCCGTCGATTCCGGCGACCAGCGCGGCACCGCGGCCCTGGATCGCGTAGCCGCCCGCGCGGCCCTCCCACTCGCCGGTCGCGACGTACCAGTCGAGCGTCTCCGCATCGAGCGGGCGGAAGCTGACGCGCGTGCGCGCGAGCGCCGTGCGCGGCTCCCCGCCGGGCTCGACGACGCAGATCCCGCTGAGCACGTCGTGGTGGCGGCCGGCGAGCGCCGCCAGCGTCCGGCGAGCGTGCGCGGCGTCGGCCGGCTTGCCGTGGATCTCGCCCTCGATCACGACGATCGTGTCGACACCGAGGACGGTGTGTCCGGCTGTCGCGGCGTCGCCGTCGGCGAGCGCGGTCGCCTTGCGCACGGCGTTCTCGACCGCGATCACGGCCGGGTCGCCGGCGGTCAGCTCCTCGACGTCAGCCGGGCAGACCTCGAAGGGAATGCCCAGCTGCGTCAGGATCGCTCTCCGCTGCGGAGAGCGGGATGCGAGAAGGAGCTTCAGAGGCTGGGGAAGAAGATCGCGGCCTCGCGGGCGGCCGACTCGTCGGAGTCCGAGCCGTGCACGAGGTTCTGGCCGACCTCGGTCGCGAAGTCGCCGCGGATCGAGCCCGTGGCCGCCTCGAGCGGGTTGGTCGCGCCGATGATCTGGCGAGCGGCCTTGACGGCGTCGTTGCCCTCCAGCACGGCGGCGACGAGCGGACCCGAGGTGATGAACTCGACCAGCTCGCCGAAGAAGGGGCGCTCCTTGTGCTCGGCGTAGTGCGTCTCGGCCGTCGCGGCGGTCAGCGTCTGCTTCTCCAGCGCGACGATCGAGAGGCCCTTGCGCTCGAAGCGGGCGAGGATCTCGCCGGTCAGGCCACGGGCGTAGGCATCCGGCTTGACCAGGATCAGGGTCCGGCTCATCGGGAGGGGCTCCTTGGGGTTCAGTTCGAGAGGGGTGCTGCTACTGCGTCGGCTCGGCGACGTCCTCGACGCGCCGGCGACGTGCCCGCCGCGGTGCCGCGGCGGTCGCTTCGACCTCGGTCTCGCAGTACGGGCAGACCTTCCACATCGGGTCGAGCGGCTTGCCGCAGCTGCGGCACGGGTCCTTCAGCTTGCGCATGCAGTTCGGGCAGCGCAGGAAGTCCTTCTCCACCTCGAAGTCGCAATGCGGGCAGAGGTGGTAGCCGAGCTGCGCCAGGCGCGCCTCGGCGGCCTGCATCTCCAGCTCGCGCTCGCGCACGTCGTCGAGGTACTCCGGCGGCCGCACGATCATGTAGACGAGCGTCCCGACGAGCGGGAACAGCGAGGCCGCCGTCGCACAGCCGACCAGCATCGGATCCTCGATCCGCCGCCGCGCGTCTGCGAACGTCCAGTAGATCAGGGCGATCCAGAGGACGACGAGGAAGAGGAGCACGAGGTTGACGGCCAGGTTGAGGCCGCTGTTCTCGATGCCGAAGATTGCGAACGGGGTCATGATTGCGGGCTGAGTGTAGCCGGGGTCCGGTTGCGGGGGCACCACGGTGGCGCAACAGGACGATTCGCTGACTGTCGCGAACCTCCTGCAAAGCGGCGTGGCAAACGGGTTCTCGTCATGCGAGGAACATGCGGCCGAAGAGGTAGCCGATCGCGAAGAAGACGAGGATCACGACCGCGACGATCGCGGCGACGAGCCCGATCATCGGCAGGAAGCGAGGCGGGCGGGGTTCGTCGGCGGGGCTCACAGGATCGAGGCGCTGCGCTGGCCGGCGGGGCGCAGCAGGTCGGCGATGAGGTAGATCGAGCCGGTCGCGAGCACGACGCCGCCCGGCCCGGCAAGCTCGCGTGCCCGCTCCAGGGCGCGGCGCGGGTCGGCCTCCAGCTCGCTCGGCGGGCCGCCGAGCTGCTGCGCCAGCGACGCGAGCGTCGCCGGGGGCAGCGCGCGCGGGCTGTGGTTGCGCGTGAAGACGACCTGCTCGCAATGGGGCAGCAGCGCGCGCAGCATCTCGGCCGCGTCCTTGTCGTCGAGCACCGACAGCACCGCGACGAGCCGGCGGCCGGCCGTCAGCTGCGGCAGCGACTCGGCGATCGCGGCGATCCCGGCCGGGTTGTGCGCTCCGTCGAGCAGCGTCAGCGGCTCGTGGCCGGCGACCTGCATGCGGCCGGGCACGAGCACCGCGCCGGCGGCGGCGCGCACGGCGGCGATGTCGAGCTGGCGCCCGACCGCCTCCAGGTAGGCGGCCGCGGCGGTGCGCGCGAGCGCGAAGTTGCGGCGCTGGAAGGTGCCCGGCGCGGCGACCTCGACGCCCGGCTCGTCCGGCGCCTGCACCAGCCGGGCGCCGTGCCGCTCGGCCGCGAGCTGAGCCTCCTCCATCGCGTCGGGATGGAGGTCGGCGCCGACGACGAGCGTGGCGCCGTCGCGCACGACGGCGAGCTTCTCGCGCGCGATGTCACGCACGGTCGGGCCGAGCCAGCGGGTGTGCTCCAGCCCGACGTTCGTCAGCACCTGCACGGTGCTCGGCAGCACGTTGGTCGCGTCCCAGCGGCCGCCGAGGCCGGCCTCGATCACGGCGACGTCGACGGCGCGCGCCGACAGCTCGCTGAAGGCGGCTGCCGTCAGCGCCTCGAACTGCGTGACGGTGTCGTCGTCGCGCTGGCTGCGGTCGACCAGTGCGGCGGCGTGCGCGGCCCGCTGGACGGCCTTCGCGAACGCCTGCGGCTCGGCGTCGCGGTCGTCGATCCGTATCCGCTCGACGAACGAGACGAGGTGCGGCGAGAGATAGGCGCCGGCGCGCAGGCCGTGGCGCTCCAGGATCGCGGCGATCATCCGCACCGTCGAGGACTTGCCGTTGGTGCCGACGACGTGGATCGAGTCGAAGCTGCGCTCCGGCTGGTCGAGCGTCGTCATCAGCCGCCGCATGCGGTCGAGACCGAAGCGCATGCCGAACAGCTCCAGCCCGAGCAGGTAGCGCTCGGCCTCCTCCAGCGTCCAGGTTCCTGCCTGCGTGCTCACAGCGCGGCCAGCTCCTCCTGCAGCGCGGCGAGCTTCGCGCGCTCCGCGTCGACCACCGCCGGCGGCGCCTTCGCGACGAAACCGTCGTTGCCGAGCTTGCCTTCGCAGCGCTTGATCTCGGCCGCGAGCGTCTTGCGCCGCTCCTCCAGCTTCTTCTCCGCCGCGCCGAGGTCGACCGCGTCGCTGGCGAAGATCGCCACCGCGCCGCCGGGGACGGAGACCTGCGCGACCGGCTCCTCCTCGAACTCCGACGGGTCGTTCAGCTCCAGCCGCGCCAGCCGCGCGACGTGCGCGGCCGTCTCGCCGTAGCCGGCGGCGTCGATCCGGGCGGGGATCCGCGCGCCGGCGGGGGCGCCGACCGAGTCGCGCCAGCCGCGCAGCGCCTGCACCGCCTCGATCGCGTCCGCGATCGCTCTCTCGGCCTCCGCGTCGCTCGCGGAGGGATCGACCGGCAGCGCCGTGCGCGCGGCCAGCAGGCCGTCGGCGCCGGGCACGTGCGACCAGATCTCCTCGGTCACGAACGGGATCACGGGGTGAGCCAGCTGCAGCGTCTCGCCCAGCACGTGCAGCAGCGTCGCCTCGAGGTCGGCGCGCTCGTCGCCCTCGGCCTCGTAGAGGCGCGGCTTGACCAGCTCCAGGTACCAGTCGCAGAGATCGCCGTAGACGAAGTCGTAGAGGCCCAGGACGGCGTGCGAGAAGTCGTAGGCGGTGATCCGCTCTTCGACGGAGGCCTGCGTGCGCGCGAGCCGCGAGAGGATCCAGCGGTCCTCGACCGTGCGCGGGCGCGCCGCGGCCGCGGGCGGCGTCTCGCCGACGCGCGTGAGGATCAGGCGCGAGGCGTTCCACAGCTTGTTCGCGAGCTGCTGGCCCTGCTGCACCTTCTCGGCCGAGTAGCGCACGTCCTGCGAGGAGGACATCGCCAGCAGGCCGAAGCGGACGCCGTCGGCGCCGTGCGTCTCGATCTCGTCGAGCGGGTCGATCCCGGTGCCGAGCGACTTCGACATGCGGCGGCCGTCGGGCGCCTGGATGACGGAGTGGATGTAGACGTCTCTGAAGGGCACGTCGCCGACGAACTCGAGGCCCATCATGATCATCCGCGCGACCCACAGGAAGAGGATGTCGCGCGCCGTCGAGAGCACATCGGTCGGGTAGAACGCCCTCAGCTCAGGCGTGTCGTGCGGCCAGCCGAGCGTCGCGAACGGCCACAGCGCGGAGCTGAACCAGGTGTCGAGCACGTCGGGGTCGCGCTCCCAGCCATCGCCCTCCGGCGCGGTCGTGCCGACGTACGTCTCTTCGCCGCGGTACCAGACGGGGATCTGGTGGCCCCACCACAGCTGGCGCGAGACGCACCAGGGGCGGATGTTCTCCATCCAGTCGAGGTAGACGCGCGTCCAGCGCTCGGGATGGATGTTGACGCGGCCGTCCTTGACGGCGTCGATCGCCGGCTGCGCCAGCTCGTCCATTCTCATGAACCACTGCAGCGAGATCAGCGGCTCGATCCGCTCGCCGGAGCGGTGCGAGAACGGCACGACGTGCGTGTACGGCTCCTCGCGCGAGAGCGCGCCCTCCTCGCGCAGCGCGGCGACGACAGCCGCCTGCGCCTCCTTCACGGAGAGGCCGGCGAAACGCTCGCCGGCCGCCTCGGTCATGCGGCCGTCCTCGCCGATCACCGTCAGCTCCTCGAGCCCGTGGCGGCGGCCGATCTCGAAGTCGTTGGGGTCGTGGCCGGGCGTGATCTTGAGCGCGCCGGTGCCGAACTCGGGCTTGACGTAGTCGTCGGCGATGATCTTCAGGCGGCGGCCGACGAGCGGCAGCACCGCCTCCTCGCCGATCAGCGGCGCGTAGCGCTCGTCGGTCGGGTTGACCGCAATCGCGGTGTCGGCCAGCATCGTCTCCGGCCGCACGGTCGCGACCGTGATCGTGCCGTTGCCCGACGCCAACTGGTAGTCGACGTAGTAGAGCGTGTCGACCTCTTCGCGCTCCTCGACCTCCAGGTCCGAGATCGCCGATCTGCTGCCGGGATCCCAGTTGACCATGTAGTTGTCGCGGTAGATCAGGCCCTTCTCGTACAGGTCGACGAAGACCTTCAGGACCGCCTCGACGTAACGCTCGTCGAGCGTGAAGCGCTCGTCGTCGTAATCGAGCGAGGCGCCGAGCCGCTGGAACTGGCCGACGATCGTGTTGCCGTACTGCTCGCGCCACTGCCAGACGCGCTCGGTGAAGGCGGGGCGGCCCAGCTCCTCGCGGCCGGTCCCCTCCCCTCTGAGCTGCTTCTCGACCTGCTTCTGCGTCGCGATGCCGGCATGGTCGGTGCCGAGGATCCACTTCGCGCGCTGCCCGCGCGCGCGATGGAAGCGGATCAGCGCGTCCTGGATCGACCCGTTGAGCGCGTGTCCCATGTGCAGCGCGCCGGTCACGTTCGGCGGCGGGACGGCGATCGAGTAGTTCTCCTCCGCCGTGCCCTCGGGCTCCGGGTGGAAGAGGCCCGAGTCCAGCCAGCGGCGCAGGATGCGCGGCTCGGCCTCGGCGGCGTCGTAACGGGTCTTGGTCTCCAGCTCAGACATGTGTGGCCGGAAGTGTATTGCGGCCCCCTCGCAGCGGGTGTGCTGCCAGGTCTATATTGCATCAAAGGCATATGCTGTAGACACGATGAGCGATCCGATCGAGCATGTGGCGATGACGCCCTCCACCCTCGTCCGCGACGCCCGCCACAGCGCCGGCCTGACCCAGGCCCAGCTCGCCGAGCGCCTCGGCACCACCCAGCCCGTCGTCGCGCGCCTCGAACGGGCCGACGCCAATCCGACGTTCGAGACGATTCAGCGGGCGCTCCAGGCAGCCGGACATCGGCTCGAGCTGCATGCGGTCTCGACCGGCCTCGACACCGTCGACGAGAGCCTGATCCGACGTCAACTGGCGCTCTCGCCCGCCGATCGCATCCGCGCGCTCGACGAGCAGAACGCGACGATGAACACCCTTCTGCGCGCCGGAGCACGTTCTCGTGACCGCCATCTCTGAGCTTCAGCTCGTCGCGCTGCTGCACCGGCTCGCGGGCGCCGGCGTCGACTTCGTCGTGATCGGCGGGGTCGCCGTCGCGGTGCAGGGCTACGGCCGCTCGACGAAAGATCTCGACATCACGTACGCGACCAACGCCGCGAACCTCGAGCGACTCGGGCGCGCGCTGATCGATCTCGCCGCCCGGCTGCGAGGCGTGGATGAGGAGGTGCCGTTCGTCCCCGACGCGCCGACGCTCAGACGGATGGCGATCCTCACGCTCGACACCTCCGAGGGTCCGCTCGACCTGCTCGTGAGACCCGACGGTGCGGCGCCTTACGAACAGCTGCGTGCACGAGCGGACGTGATCGACCTCGACGGCGCGGAGATCCGCGTCGTCGACATCGACGACCTGCTCGCGATGAAGCGCGCCGCCGGCCGGCCTCAGGACCTCGCCGACATCGACGCGCTCGAAGCGGTCAAACGGGTGCGCCGAAACGGCTGAGCGATCTGCCGCGCGGCCGGGTGGCCGCGCGGGACGAGTCGGCGCTAGGCCGACTCTTCGCGCAGGTCGCCGTCGCCCTCGCCGCCGTCGTCGGAGACGGCTTCGGTGACGAGCGTCGGCGAGAGGCCCTTGTCGATCGTCTCCTTCGTCACGACGCACTTCTTCACGTCGCGGCGGGAGGGCAGCTCGAACTGGACCTCGAGGAGGACCTCTTCGATGATCGAGCGCAGGCCGCGGGCGCCGGTCTCGCGTTCGAGCGCCTTGTCCGCGACCGACTGAAGCGCCTCGTCGGCGAAGACGAGCTCGATCCCGTCGAACTGGAAGAAGCGCTGGAACTGCTTGACGAGCGCGTTGCGAGGCTCGGTCAGGATCGTCATCAGCTCGGCTCTGGAGAGCTGATGGACGGCCGACATCACCGGCAGACGACCGATGAACTCGGGGATCAGGCCGTAGTGGACGAGATCCTCGGGCAGGCAGTCCTCGAAGGTGTTGCCGAGGTCGCGGTCGGCCTTGTTCAGGATCGATGCGCCGAAGCCCACGCCCTGTGCCCCCACCCGTCGTTCGATCACCTTGTCGAGATTGGCGAACGCGCCGCCGCAGACGAACAGGATGTTCGTCGTGTCGATCGTGAGGAACTCCTGATGGGGGTGCTTCCTACCGCCCTGCGGCGGCACGGAGGCGGTCGTGCCCTCGAGGATCTTCAGCAGCGCCTGCTGCACGCCCTCGCCGGAGACGTCGCGCGTGATCGACGGGTTGTCGGCCTTGCGCGCGATCTTGTCGACCTCGTCGATGTAGATGATCCCCGTCTCGGCCTTCTTGACGTCGTAGTCAGCCGCCTGGATCAGCTTCAGGAGGATGTTCTCGACGTCCTCACCGACGTAGCCGGCCTCGGTGAGGGCGGTCGCGTCGGCGATCGCGAACGGGACGTTGAGGATCTTCGCGAGCGTCTGCGCGAGCAGCGTCTTGCCGCAGCCGGTCGGGCCGAGCAGCAGGATGTTCGACTTCTGCAGCTCGATGTCGTCGTCGTCCGACTGCATCATCTGGACGCGCTTGTAGTGGTTGTAGACCGCCACCGAGAGCGTCCGCTTGGCCGCTTCCTGACCGACGACGTACTCGTTGAGCACGTCGTAGATCTGGCGCGGCTTCGGCAGGTTCTCTATGTCGAACGTCGGAGGAGCGGTCAGCTCCTCGTCGATGATCTCGTTGCAGAGATCGATGCACTCGTCACAGATGTAGACACCCGGACCGGCGATCAGCTTCTTGACCTGTCGCTGCGACTTGCCGCAGAAGCTGCAGAGAAGCTGTTCGTTGGAATCTGTTGGTCGTGCCATGTCGGTCACTCCCCAGGAGTCGGCACCTGCGCGCGTTTACCTTAGTGCTGCGCGATCACGCGGTCGATGATCCCGTAGTTCTTCGCCTCTTCCGAGCTCATGAAGTAGTCGCGCTCGGTGTCCTTGCGGACCTCATCCACCGGCTTGTCGGCGTGGAAGGCGATGATCTCGTCGAGACGACGGCGGATGTCGATGATCTCTCTCGCGTGGATCTCGATGTCCGTCGCCTGTCCCTGGAAGGAGGACGACACCTGGTGGATCAGGATCTTGGCGTTCGGCAGCGCCATGCGCTTGCCTCTCGCGCCGCCGGAGAGCAGCAGGGCGCCCATCGACATCGCGATGCCGACGCAGATCGTCTGCACGTCCGGCTTGATGAACTGCATCGTGTCGTAGATCGCGAGACCCGCGTACACGGAGCCGCCCGGCGAGTTGATGTAGATCGAGATGTCCTTGTCGGGATCCTCTGACTCCAGATGGAGCAGCTGGGCCACGATCAGGTTCGCGATCTGGTCATCAACGGGCGTGCCGAGGAAGATGATGCGCTCGTTGAGGAGGCGCGAGTAGATGTCGAAGGCGCGCTCGCCTCGTGACGTCTGCTCTACGACCATCGGTACCAGGGGGCTCATAGTCCTCGCTTTGTTTCGCTTCCTCGGCTCGAATCCTTCCGGGGAGAGCCGAGTGCTCTGGCGCCCGTCCGGTGGGGCGAGTCTAGCAACCGGTTTCCACCGGCTTTGCAGGTGTGCAGGAGTACGTCGCAAAGCTGCGCACCGACGCACGCGTCGGGGCGCAGCAACGCGTCAAAAGGGGTCAGTCGTCGGAGCCGGAGGCTCTTCTGGCTCTCGCTCTGGCGGCTCTTCTGGCGGGCGCTCTTCTGGCCGCCGCTCTGGCTCTCGCGGCTCTTCTGGCCGGCGCTCTTCTGTCGTCGTCGCCTCTGGCGGCCGGCGCTCTCACCGTGACGGTGGCGGCCGGCTCTCTCCAAGCGACCGGCTTGGCCGCCTCGACCATCAGGTCGAGCGCCTTGGTCGTCGCGACGTCCTCGCTCAGCGCGTCGACGTTGCCCGTCTTCTTGACGCGGGCGAGCAGCTTCGCGCCGGTCGTGTTCTCGTGCGAGGCAGTGTGCTCCAGCGCCTCGGCGAGGTCCTCGTCGGTCGGCTCGATCTGCTCGGCGGCGACGACGGCGGCCAGCACCGCCTCGCGCTTGAGCGCCTGCTCGGCGTCGGGCTTCGCCTCCTCGAGGATCTCCTCCTCGCTTCTGCCCGACATCTGCATGTACGCCTGCTTGGAGAGGCCGCGCTCCTGCAGCGTGCGGGCCGTCTGGTCCCACAGCTCCTGCGCGCGCGCCTCGACGAGCGCCTCGGGCACCTCGACGGTCGCGTTCGCGACGGCCGCGTCGAGCACGGCCTCGCGGTACTCGTTGTCGATCGCCTGGTCCTGCTGCTCGGCGATCCGTCTGCGGATGTCGTCCTTCAGCTCGTCGAGCGTGTCGAAGCCGGCGGCGTCGGAGGCGAGGTCGTCGTTCAGCTCCGGGAAGACTCTCTCGCGGACTTCCTTGACCGTCAGCGCGAACTGCGCCTCTCTGCCGGCGAGATGGCTGGCGCCGTAGTCGTCCGGGAAGGTCACGTTGATGACCCGCTCCTCGCCCGCTCTGGCGCCGGTGAGCTGCTCCTCGAAGCCCGGGATCAGGCGGCCGCCGCCCAGCTCGATCAGCTGGTCGCGACCCTCGCCGCCCTCGAAGTTCTCGCCGTCGATCGAGCCGACGTAGTCGGCGACGACGAAGTCGCCCTCTCTCGCCTCGCGCTCGGCCGTCTCGAGTCTCGCGAGGTGCTCGCGCAGGTGATCGAGCTCGTGCTCGACCTGGTGCTCGTCGACGCCGGGCTCTCTGCGACCGACCTCGAGGCCCTTGTAGTCGCCCAGCTCCGCCGTCGGGCGGACGCCGATCTCGACGCTGAACGTCAGCGGCTCGCCCTCCCCCGGCAGATCGCCGAGGTCGAGGCTGGGCTCGCCGACCGGGTGAATTCTGGAGGCGTCGACAGCCTGGGAGTACCAGCTGTTGATCGAGGCGCGCACGGCCTCGTCGAGCACGTACTCGCGCCCGACGCGGCGGACGACGACCTGGGGCGGGACCTTCCCCTTGCGGAAGCCCGGGACGCGCATGTCGCGGGCCAGCTGCTTCGCAGCGCGGTTGAGGCTCTTCTCCACCTCGGCGGCGGAGACTTCGGCCTCGACGCGGACGCGCGACTCGGGCAGCTCGGTGACGTTGGTCTTGAGGGCTTCAGGCATGAGGCGCCGAACGATACCGTGGGCGGGTGACCACCAGGCTGCTCGCCCGACTCGCGACCGGACCGGTCGCCTTCCTGCTCGCCGGCGCGGTCGACATGTCCACCGCCTGGGGCGGTTGGGCGCTCGCGCGTGTGCGTGCGCGCGCGTCGCGCCCGCGCGCGCTTGCCGCTCAAACTCAGGTAAGCCAGGCGGTTTTCTTCTATTTTGGGTGATGCCACCGAGCGACGTTGGAGGTCGCATTGAGCGTCACCGATGAGCTGCTGCGCACGGCCGAGGAACGGGCATCCGACCATGCCCGGACCGACCTCGGCGCGGCGCCGCGCAGAAAGGTCGCGATCGTCACCTGCATGGATCCCCGGATCGACCCGGCCGCGTTGCTCGGCTTGGCACCCGGCGACGTGCACGTGCTGCGCAACGCCGGCGGCGTCGTCACCGACGACACGATCCGCTCGCTGGCGATCTCGCAGCGCAAGCTCGGGACGGAGGAGGTCGTCCTGATCCACCACACCGACTGCGAGCTGCACGCGCTCGACGACGACAGCTTCCGCGACGAGATCCGTCGCGAGACCGGCATCAAGCCGAGCTGGTCGGCGGAGGCGTTCGCCGACATCGATGCCGACGTGCGGCAGTCGATCGCGCGGATCGAGGCGAACCCCTTCCTGCTCGACCGGGGGCTCGTGCGCGGCTTCGTGCTCGACGTCGGCACCGGCCGGCTGCGCGAGATCGTCTGAGGGATTTCCCGCGCGTTTGGCTGGCCGGCCAACTTGGCGGCGCGGCGCGCGCGCTGAACGGGCATCATCACCGGTACGCCCGCGTTCCGGAGGTGTGCGATGAGCACGACGACGATCGACCCGACGATTTCCGCTCCACCCGCGCCACCGTATTCGTCGCTCCCACCCGGCTCGCCGCTGCCGCCGCTGCTGCAGGCGGCGCGGGTCGCGCGCGACCCGATCGGCTCCGCGCTGCGGCTCCACCGCCGCTACGGCGAGCCGTTCACGATGCGCTTCCCCGGCATGGGCGCCGGGATCGTCTTCAGCTCGCCCGAGCTGGTCAGACAGGTCGTCACGGGCAGGCCCGACGTCTTCCACGCCGGCCTCTCGAACGCCCCGCTGGGGGCAGTCCTCGGCCGCTGGTCGCTGCTGACGCTCGACCGCGCACCGCACATGCAGCAGCGCAAGCTGCTGCTGCCGCCCTTCCACGGCGAGCGGCTGCGCGCCTACGGCGAGCTGATCCGCGACCTCGCCGAGCGCGAGGTCGCCGGCTGGCCGCTCGGCCGCCCGTTCCGGCTCGACGAGCGGATGCAGGCGCTCACGCTCGAGGTGATCCTCGACGTCGTCTTCGGGATCACCGACGCCGCGCGCAAGGACGACCTGCGCCGGCTGCTGCCGCCGCTGGTCGAGTCGAGCCGCCACGTCGTCTTCTGGGGTCCGATCGCGCAGCGCAACTTCGGGCCGCTGCGGCTGCGCGAGACCTTCGAGCTGCGCCGCGACGCCGTCGACGCGCTGCTGCTGGCGGAGATCGCGGACCGCCGCCGCGTCCCCGGCGAGCAGCTCGACCAGCGCCGCGACATCCTCTCGATGCTCGTGCAGGCGACGCACGAGGACGGCAGCCCGATGGGCGACGAGGAGCTGCGCGACGAGCTGATGACGCTCGTGATGGCCGGCCACGAGACGACAGCCACCGCGCTGACGTGGGCGATCGACCTGCTGCTGCGCCACCCCGCCGTGCTGGCGCGCATGCGCGCGGCCGGGCCCGACGGCGACGACGAGTACGTCAACGCGGTCTGCCAGGAGATCCTCCGGATCCGACCGGTCGTGCCGTTCGTCGGCCGCGTCGTGACCGAGCCGGTGCGGATCGGCGAGCACGAGGTGCCGGCCGGCGCCGGGCTGATCGCCTCGATCGTGCTGACCCACCACCGGCCCGACGTCTACCCCTCCCCCGGCGAGTTCCGGCCCGAGCGGTTCCTCGACGGCGCCGTCCCGTCGTACGCGTGGCTGCCCTTCGGCGGCGGTGTGCGCCGCTGCATCGGCGCGAGCTTCGCCCAGTTCGAGCTGGCGACGATCCTGCGTGTGCTCGCGCGCGCCGACGTGCGGCTGGCGAGCCGCCGGCCCGAGCCGATCCGCGCGACCGGCGTCACGCTCGTGCCCGGCCGCGGCGTGCGGCTGGTGCGCGTGGCCGCCTGAGCGGCGCGGCGGGCGCGGCCTGAATCGGGGGCCTGTGAGGGGGTTCCCTCGACCTCGTCCAACGGCGCGTAGACCGGTGCAGGGGCTCGCTACGGTCCGCAGGTGCGTCGCCTGCTCGGGTCTCGGCTGGAGATCGCGTTCACGGTCGGCCTGCTCGCGTGGGCGATCGTCGAAGCGCTGCTGATCCCCAGCGCCTGGCCGGCCTGGGAGCGGCTGACGTTCGCCCTGCTCGCGACGCTGCCGCTCGCGCTGCGCCATCGCCATCCCTTCCTCGTGCTCGCGTGGGCGTCAGCCGTGCTGGTGCTCGACGGCCTGCTGACGTTCCTGCCCTACCAGGCGGTCACACCGCTGCCCGGGATGGGCGTCGGCCTCTACGCCGTCGCTGCGTACGGTCGTCCACGTCGCCGCGCGGTCGCCGTCGTCGCGCTCGCGCTGGTGGTGATGCCGCCGCTGTTCGCGCTCAGCGAGCAGGAGGTCACGGCGACGCTCCACGATGTGATCGTCTTCGTCGTGATGCTGCTGCTGGCGCTGAGCGCCGGCTGGGCGGTGCGGACGCGGCGCGAGGAGGCCGAGCGCGCCGCCGCGCTCGCGACCAGCTCCGGCGCCGCGCACGAGCAGCGGCTGCGGCACGACGTCGAGACCGAGCGGCGCCGGATCGCGCGCGAGCTGCACGCGATCGTCACGCGCGACCTGGCGGCGATCGCGCGCCTGGCGCGCGACGCGCGCGCCCAGCTCGGTGCCGACGAGCAGCGTGCGCTCGCCGCGCTGGGCGCGATCGCGCGCACGACGACGGCGGCGCTCGACGAGCTCCGGCGCCTGCTGCAGGTGCTGCGCGCCGAGGGCAGCGCGGTGTCCGGGCCGGCGGCGGTCGCCGCCGCTGCGCCACCGG
>NZ_JAWSTH010000036.1:0-55071 GCF_033542075.1 Conexibacter stalactiti | reverse complement strand
GCACGCAGCTCGACGGCCGCCCGGGCAGACGCGCGCTGACGCTCGCGCTCGGCTTCGGCGCCACGCCGCCGGCCGCCCAGCGCGCCGCCGCCGCATCGCTTCGCGCCGGCTTCGCGCCGACCGCCGCCGGCTACCAGGCCGGCTGGCGCCGCTACCTCGACGGCCTCAGCGACCGGCCGGCCGCCGCGGCCCCGGTCGCGCGCGCCTACGAGACCTCGCTGCTCGTGCTCGCCGCCGCCGAGGACAAGCGCAACCCCGGGGCGCACATCGCCTCGCCGTCGATGCCGTGGGCGTGGGGGACGGGCACGATCGAGAGAGACCTGCCGTCGGGGCCGTACCACCTCGTCTGGTCGCGCGACCTCTACCAGGCCGCCACCGCGCAGCTCGCCGCCGGCGACCGGCCCGCCGCGCTGCGCGAACTCGACTTCATCCTCTTCAGAACGCAGCGCGCCGACGGCTCCTTCCCGCAGAACACGACGGTCACGGGCAGACCGCGATGGAGAAACACGCAGCTCGACGAGGTCGCCTTCCCGCTCGTGCTCGCCTGGCAGCTCGGCGCCGCCGACGCGAGACGGTGGGCGCACCTGAGACGCGCCGCCGACTACGTCGTGGCAAGAGGGCCGAGCACGCCGCAGGAGCGGTGGGAGAACCAGGAGGGCTTCTCGCCCGCGACGATCGCGGCCGAGATCGCCGGACTCGTCTGCGCCGCCGACCTCGCGCGCCGCAACGGCGACCCAGCCGCCGCCGCCCGCTACGAGGCGACCGCCGACGCGTGGGCGGCCGCGGTCCAGGGCTGGACGGCGACGAGCACCGGCCCGTACGCGCCGAAGCCGTACTACCTGCGCCTGACGAAGGACAGAAGACCGGACGCCGGGACGACCTACTCGATCGGCGACGGCGGTCCGGAGAGAGCCGACCAGCGCGCCGTCGTCGACCCGAGCTTCCTCGAGCTGGTGCGGCTCGGAGTCAAGGCGGCCGACGACCCCGTGATCGTCAACACCGTCGCGGTGGTCGACCAGCAATTGCGCGCGAGCACGCCGCAGGGTCCGCTGTGGCACCGCTTCTCCTTCGACGGCTACGGCGAGAGAAGAGACGGCGGCGACTGGGACCTGAGCGAGCCCGACACGGGCGAGACGCTCGGGCGGCTGTGGCCGATCTTCGCCGGCGAGCGGGGCGAGTACGAGCTGGCAGCCGGCCGCGCGCCGGCCGCTGCCGCGCTGCTGCGGACGATCGCCGGCAGCGCCAACGACGGCGGGATGATCGCCGAGCAGGTGTGGGACGGCCGGCTGCCGACCGGCGCCGCCGCCGGCGGTCCGCTCGGCAGCGGCACGCGCTCGGCGACTCCGCTGTCGTGGTCGCATGCCCAGCTCGTGCGGCTGGTATGGTCGATCGAGGCTGGGGCGCCGGTCGAGCAGCCGCGGATCGTCGCCTGCCGCTACGTCCGCGCCGACTGCTGAGCGCGCGCGACCCCGATCAGCTCGACGATCTTCGCGACCGCCACGTCGACGATCGCGCGGCCCTTCTCGGCCGTCGCCAGCGTCGGGTCGCCGAGCACCGGCGAGTCGGGCGAGAACGTGTGCCACGGCGTCGGCGAGACGTCGATGTCGGCCGGCAGCGTCGGCCGGTTCGCTCTCGCCAGCTCCATTCTCACGTGCTCGGGCGCGAGGTGGAGCATGTACGACGTCTCCAGCTCGCACGCGTGGAAGTAGGAGGGATGCAGCCGTCTCTCCTCCAGCACCGCCTGCGTGATCTCGCCGATGCCGGGATAGGTGAGCGACAGCACCTTCATGCCGTGCTCGTCGTGGAGGCGGCGGGCGGCCAGCTTCATCGCGTCGAGGTTGCCCATGTGGCCGTTGACGAAGACGAGCAGCGGCACGCCCTGCGCGAACAGCGAGGCGCCGATCTCGTAGAGCGCGGCGACCATCGTGTCGAGCGTCAGCGAGATCGTGCCGGCGTAGGCGCTCGTCGACCAGACCTGACCGTACGGCAGCGCCGGCAGCACGACGCTGTCGGCGATCTGCGCGGCGACCTGGCGGGCGACGGCGTCGGCGAGCAGGTTGTCGGTCGCCAGCGGCAGGTGCTCGCCGTGGTTCTCGACGGCGCCGAGCGGCAGCAGCGCGGCCGGTCTGCGCGCGAGCAGCTCCGTCACCTCGCCGGAGTTGAGCAGCTCGTAGGAGATCGCTCCGGGGGCCGCGCCCGAGGCGGCGTCGGCGGCGCTCATGCCGCGACTCCGGCCGCGCCGCGCGCCGCGTCGAGCGCGTCGGCGAACGAGCGCGCCCGCCCGCGCACGTCGTCCCAGTCGCCGTCGCGCAGCGCGGCCGCCGGGCACAGCTCGCCGCCGGCCGCGACCGCCAGCGCCCCGGCCGCCAGCCACTCGCCGACGTTCGCGGCGCTGACGCCGCCCGTCGGCAGAAACGACAGGTCGGGGAAGGGGCCGCGCAGGCCCTTCAGCAGCGCCGGGCCGCCGAGCGAGCCGGGGAACAGCTTCACGACGTCGACGGGCAGCCGCCGCGCGCGCATCACCTCGGTCGGCGTCACCGCGCCGGCCATCACGACGGCGCCGGTCGCCGCCATCGCCTCGACCAGCTCGTCGTCGAGGCCGGGCGCGACGAGGTACTGCGCGCCGGCCGCGGCCGCCTCGGCCGCCTGCGACGGGTCGAGCAGCGTGCCGGCGCCGAGCACGACGCCATCGCCGTGGCGGGCGCGGATCCCGGCGAGCGCGGCCGGCACGTCGGGGGTCGAGTAGGTCACCTCGATCCCGCGCACGCCGCCGGCGATCAGCGCGTCGGCGGCGGCGATCGCGGCGTCGGCGGAAGGGGCGCGCAGCACGGCGAGGACGCCGGCGGAGCGGATCCGGGCGAGCGTCTCAGGACGGTCGGGGAGGGCGGTCATGCGGTGGTGGTCTCCTGGTCTTGCCGATGACGGGGGAGCGCGACGGTGGCGCGGCGCGCGGAGGAGCGGTAGATCGCGTCGAGCACGCGGATCACGTCGCGCGCCTGCCGCAGCGAGGTTTGCGAGGGGGCGGACCGCTGCTCGTCAGAGCGCAGGCGGTCGAGCACGGCGTCGAGCTGGCGCTCGTAGGCGGGGTCGGGGACGAGCGTCAGCTCGTGGCCGGCGGGGCTCTCCCACTGCTCGACGTGATCGCCGGCGTCGAGGCCGCCGGCGGGCGTGCGCAGGAAGAGGTCGAGCCGCGGCGGCAGCGGGCGCACCTTCAGCGTGCCGTTGGTGCCCTGGAACTCGAGGATCCAGTTGTGGACCCAGTCGGTCGCCTCCCACGCGGTCACGTCGAGCGTGGCGAGCAGCGTCGGGTAGCGCAGCAGCGCTGCCCCGACGTCCTCGTACATGAGGCGTCCAACGGCCGACTCGTCCTCGGGCGCCGGATCGTCGAAGAGGTCGCGCTTGACGACGTTCGAGCGGACCGCGGTCCCTGCCGGCAGCCGCTCGATCATGCCGCTGACCTCCTGCGGCACGCCGAGCGCGTCGACGATCAGCTGCAGCATGTGGCAGCCCTCGGTGAACATCACGCCGCCGAGGTCGCCGGGGACCGACTGCCACAGCTCGTCGCCGCAGCCGATCGGGCAGCCGGCGTTGAAGCGCGCGAGCGTCACCTGGCCCAGCGCACCGCTCTCCAGCAGCGCGCGCATCCGCGCGATGCTCGGCGAGTAGTGCAGCTGGTAGCCGACGTGCGCGTCGATCGGATATGCGGCGAGGCCGGCGACGAGCCGCTCCATCTCCGCCAGCGTCGGCGCGCCCGGCTTCTCCAGCAGCAGCGCGCGCACGTGCGGCGCGGCCGCGAGCGCGACGTCCGGCACCTGCGTGTCGAGCGCCTCGCTGACGAGCAGGTCGGGCCGCTGCTCCAGCAGCGCGTCGAGCGAGGCGAACCGCGTCAGCCCCGTCTCGTGCGCAAAGCGGGCGGCAATCTCCGCGTCGGGCTCGTGGAAGCCGAGCAGGCTCACGTCCTCGCGCGCGCGGAGCTGCTGCACGCGCACGAAGACGTGGGGGTGGCGGACCCCCGCGACGGCAGCGCTGAGCGCCATCAGTAGGGGGCGCCGAACGTGAAGTAGCGGCGCGGGTTGTGCACGAGCAGCGTCTCGACGATCTCGTCGACTCTGGCGTCGGAATACCCGCGCTCGCCCAGCTCCGACCGCAGCCGCGGGATCCACGTCTCCAGCACGAATCTGAGGCCGGGGCCGCGCTCGTACGCGTACAGGTCGGACTTGCGCGCGAGGTCGCCGCCGACCAGCAGCTGCTCCAGGTGGCCGGCCTCGATCAGCGCGATCGTCGCGTCGATGCGGTCGGACTCGGGGCCGTACTTGACCTTCGAGAGCTGGTCGAAGGAGAGAAAGACGCCGGTCGCGGCGACCTGCCGGTGGTACCACGGGTCGACGTTGCGGGTCAGATGGGCGATCGCGAGCCGGCGCACGTCGACGCCCTCCTCGCGCATGATCGCGACCTGCTCCAGCGCCATCGTGCCGGCCTCGGTGTGCGAGTGCAGCGGCGCGCCGGTGCGGCGATGCGCGCGCGCGGCGGCGCGCGCGACGCGCTCCTCGGCCTCGGAGATCGCGTTGTAGCCGGTGCCGAACTTGATCACGCCGCCTCTGACGCCGGTGTCGTCGATCCCGACGGTCACCTCGCGCACCATCAGCTCCTCGTACTGCTCGATCGTCCAGTCACCGGCGCGATCCTCGAACCAGAGGCCCTTGTTGAAGCCGGCGGTCGCGATGATCTGCACGCCGGTGCGCTCGGCGATCTCGCGCAGCGCGGCGGCGTCGCGGCCGTAGTCCCAGGCGGTCGCCTCGTACAGCGAGACGCCGCCGGCGGCGCGGAAGTAGCCGGCCTCGGCGAGCGCGGCCTCGCGGTCGAGGATGACGAGGTCGGGGTCCTTCTCGGCCATCCACTGCGGCGGCGTCGAGATCAGGTGCTCGTGGGCGTAGGTGACGCCGAGCTGCTCGGGGGATATGTCCCCGCTGACGGTGCGGATCATGGGGTGGCGCCTCCTGGGCGTGCTTCGGAAGAGGGCGGCTGCGGGAGCCGGGCGTAGGCGAGCGCCAGCGCGCGCGCCTCGCGGTAGCGCGCCGCGCGCGCCTGCCACGCGCCGGCGTGCTGGGGGCGCGGCATCACGCGCCGCGCGACGCGGCCGGCGAGCGCCGGCGGGAGCGGCTGACCGAGCGCCTCGCGCGCGAGCAGCGCGGCGCCGATCGCCGAGACGTCGTGGTGGACGAGCAGCTCGACCGGCGTGGCGAGCACGTCGGCGAGCGTCTGCACCCAGGCGTCGATGTTGGCGCCACCGCCGGTCGCGACGATGCGCCCGACCGGCGTTCCGCCGGCCTCGACGAGCGCGACGATCTCGGCCAGCTCGAAGGCGATCGCCTCGAACAGCGCGAGCGCGATCCGCGCGCCGCCGGTGTGCGGCGTGAGGCCGAGCAGCGCGCCGCGCAGCTCGGGCGCGAAGTCGGGCGAGCCGGCGCCGGAGAGCTGCGGCACGAAGATCAGCGGATCGCTGGGATCGGGCACGACCGCCTCGCCGGCCGGCAGCTCCGGAATCGTTCCGCCGCCGAGCGCGCGCAGCCAGTTGAGCGCCAGCCCGCCGGTCAACAGCGAGGCGAGCGCGAAGGCGCCGCGGCCGCCGGGCAGCGGGTGCAGCGTCAGCTTGCCGCGCCAGTCGTCGGCGAAGGCGGCGGCGCCGGCCGCGCCGAGCGGGGCGATCGCCGTCACCGAGGTGCCGAGCGAGAGCGCCAGCGTCCCCGGCTGCGCGGCGCCGGCGCCGACCGCCGCGGTCGCCATGTCGCCGCCGCCGACGGCGACGGGGATCCCGGCGCTGAGGCCGGTCAGCGTCGCCGCCTCAGCGGTGAGCGCGCCGCCGGCCGCGCCGCCGTCGCGCAGCGGCGGGAAGAGCGCGGGGTCGAGGCCGACCCGCGCGATCAGCTCGCGGTCCCAGTCGCCGCTGGCGGGATCGTGCACGAGCGCGTTGTGGGCGTCGGTCGAGTCGCTCAGCAGCTCGCCCGTCAGCCGCAGGCGGATCCAGTCCTTCGCGCTCACCCACGCGCGGGCGCGCGCGAAAGTGCCGGCGTCGTGGTCGCGCAGCCACAGCAGCGAGGCGAGCGAGGAGATGGCGTTGACGGGGTTGCGCGAGCGCTCGGCGAGCGCGGCGCGCACGTCAGCGGGCAGCGCGTCCAGCTCGGCGCCGCCGCGCGTGTCGGCCAGCAGCGGCGCGGGCCGCAGCGGCGCGCCGTCGCCGTCGAGCAGCACGACGCTGCTCATGTTGCCCGAGAGGCCGATCGCGGCGATCTCGGCCAGCGGCGCGTCGAGCTGGGCGATCGCGGCGAGCGCCGCCTCCCACCAGCCGCGCGGGTCGGCCTCGACGGCGCCCGGGGTCGGCGTCAGCGCGTGCGCGGCGCTGCGGCACTCGAGCACCTCGCCGTCGCCGTCGAGCACGAGCGCCTTGACGCTGGAGGTGCCGACGTCCAGACCAAGGACGAGCGGTGCGCTCATGTCGGCCCGGCTCCGGGCAGGTCGGCGCGCAGCTCCAGCTCGCGCGCGGGGGAGGCGTCACCCTCGCCCGGCAGCAGCGTCACGCGCACGCGATAGGCGTCGGCGCGCATGTAGGAGCGCACCAGCTCGACAGCGAGGCCGTCGGCGAGGTAGGCGACGCGGCGCGAGCCGAGCAGCGCGCGGTCGACCGGCACGTGCAGCCTCGCGCACAGCTCCTGCGTCGCGTTGAGCGCGCTGTACTCCTCGTCGGCCCAGGTCGGGCGGCCGTCGGCGCCGTAGCGCGACTCGAGGAAGCCGTAGAGCGAGCCGGCGGCGATCGCCTTGGCGTCGACCTCCGGATAGCGGTCGGCGCGCAGCGCGGAGACGATGTGCACGACCGGCCGCTCGTCGGCGAGCACCGTGCGCACGATCGACCAGATCGGCGCCCCCGGCTCGATCCCCAGCGCGGCGGCTGTCTCGTGATCGGCGGCGGCCGTCTCGCAGCGCTCGATCAGCTCGCGCGTCATGTGGCCGGCGCGCTCGAGGTCGTCGGTGAAGCTCGGCAGCTTGCCGGCGTCGAGCGAACGCGTGAATGAGCCGGGCGCGGGGCTCGCCTTGAACGTTCCGCTGCCCTGCACGCGCACGACGAGGTCGCGGTGCTCCAGCTCGCGCAGCGCCTGCACGGCGGTGCCGCGGCTGACGCCGGCGCGCTTGGCGATCGCCGTCTCCGACGGCAGCCGCGTCCCGACCGGCAGCGCCTCCAGGTGCGTGACGAGCTGCTCGGCGATCTGACGGTAGATCGGCACCCCGCTCGTCGTGTCGACGGGAGCGAGCGCGTCTGCGTGCAGTCTGGCGGTCGGATGCTCCATCGGTCTCTCCTGATCGCGGCGGGCAGGTCCCCGCCGTCCGTTCTCAGCGCCCCGCACTGCCGGACCCCCGTCCGATCAGCCGGCGATTCACCAGCATCATCCCGATCAGCACGGCGCCCTGGACGACGTACTGCACGGCCGAGTCGACGTTGAGCGTCTCCAGGATCGTCGTCAGGAAGACGAGCACCGCGACGCCGGCGAAGGCGCCTGCCAGGCGGCCGATGCCGCCGCTGAAGGCGACGCCGCCGATCACGGCCGCGGCGACCGTCTGGAGCGTGTAGGAGTCGGCGCCGGAGACCGACGGCGAACCGGTGTAGGCGGTCAGCGCGATGCCGGCGATCGCGGCGCAGATGCCGCTCAGCACGTAGGCGCCGACGACGTAGCGCGAGACCGCGACGCCCGAGAGCCAGGCGGCGCGCGGCGAGGCGCCGGCCGCGTAGAAGCGGCGGCCCCAGGTCGTGCGGTAGAGCAGGAAGGCGACGACGATCCAGACGGCGATCCACAGCACCAGCCACCACGGCACGATGCTGCCGAGGACCTTCGCGTCGGCGGCCGACTGCAGGCCGGGGGCGACGCCGCCCTTCGGCTGACCCTCGGTGTAGACGTAGTAGCCGCCCTGCACGATCGTGCCGACCGCGAGCGTGGCCAGCAGCGGCGGGATCTTCGCGCGCGAGACGAGCAGGCCGTTGACGAGCCCGACGAGGCCGCCGGCGGCGATCGCGACCGCGATCCCCTGCGCGATGTTGCCGTCCTGCCCTCTCATCTGCGCGGAGGAGACGACGCTCGCGAGGTTCATCACGGGGCCGATCGAGAGGTCCAGTCCGCCGGACAGCAGCACGACCGTCTGACCGATCGCGGCGATCCCGAGCTGCGCGTTCTGGCCGAGGATCGTGAGGATCCGCTGCGGCTCCCAGCCGCCCGGCGTCGCGACCGCGAAGGCGATCAGCAGCGCCAGCGCGAGGCCGTAGGAGACGAGCAGCTCGCGGCTGCGCAGCAGGCGGCGGCGCAGCTGCTCGCCTCTGCTGCCGGACGCGGCCGGCGGTGCCTGGACGGCGCTCATGCGGCACCGCCTCGCTTGCGCCAGCCACCGCGCGCCATCGTCAGCAGCCCCGTGGGACGGCCGGCGGCGTGGTAGGCGGCGAGCGTGAGGATCAGGATCACGCCCTTGGCGATGTACTGCCAGTAGCTGAAGACGCCGGCGAGGTTGAGCAGGTTGTCGGTCAGCGCCAGCAGCAGCACGGCCGGGATCACGGCGAGCACGGAGCCGCGGCCGCCGGTGACGGCGATCCCGCCGATCAGCGCGGCGGTGATCGAGTCGAGCGCGAACGGGTCGCCGACGTTGGGGTCGCCGGAGTAGATCCGCGCGACCAGCGCGAGGCCGGCGAGCGCGGCGAACAGCCCGCTGAGCGAGTAGGCGATCAGCAGCGTTCTGCGGACCGGGAGGCGCGCGCGGCGGGCATGCGCCTCGTCGCCGCCGACGGCGAACAGCGCGCGGCCCCAGCGCGTCTCGGCGCTCGCGAGCCAGAGGATCGCGACGCCGCCGAGCGCCAGCAGGAAGGTCAGCGGGACGTGGCCGAAGACGGTCGTCAGCGGCGTCAGCAGGTCGGCGGGGACGACGCCGCCCGGCTGCCCGAGCACGAGCAGCGCGACGCCTCTGAAGATCGCCATCGTGCCGAGCGTCATCACGAGCGGGTTGACGCCGGAGACGACGCCGATCCCGTTGCCGAGGCCGCCGAGCAGGCCGACCGCGACGACGATCGCGACGACCGCGCCGGCGGAGCTGGAGGAGGCGGCCGCGAGCACGGTCGCCAGCGACATCATCGAGCCGACGGAGAGGTCGATGCCGGCGGTGGTGATGACGATCGCCTGGCCGGCGGCGACCAGCAGCAGCGGCGCCATCTGGAACAGCAGCGACTCGACGTTGGTCGGCGAGCGGAACGGCTCGGAGACGATCGCCGCGATCACGACCGCGACGATCGAGACGAGCGTGATGAAGAGCGCGGGCTTGAGCCCGGCCAGCGTCGTCGTGCCGAGCGGCGACGAGCGGCGCGAGGTGGCGAGGGCGCTCATGCGGCACCCGCTGCAAGGGTCATGATCTCTTCCTCGGTGGCGGAGTGGCCGGGCACGCTGCCGCGGATCGCTCCCTCGTACATGACGTGGATCTCGTCGGCGAGGCCGATCAGCTCGAGCATGTCGGTCGAGACGAGCAGCACGGCGACGCCTCTGTCGGCCAGCTCGCGCAGGACGCCGTAGATCTCGGCGCGGGCGCCGACGTCGACGCCCCGCGTCGGGTCGTCGAGCACCAGCAGGCGCAGGCCGGGGACGAGCAGCCAGCGGCCGAAGAGGACCTTCTGCTGGTTGCCGCCCGACAGCTCGCCGACGCGCTGCTCCATCGACTGGAAGCGCAGTCTCAGGCGCTCGGCGACGGGGCCGGTCGCGCGCCGTTCGCGCGCGCCGTTCAGCAGCCGCGCGGGGTGGAGGCGGTGGGCGGCGGCGACCGTCAGGTTCTCGGCGATCGAGAGCGGCAGCATCAGGCCGGAGGTGCGGCGGTCCGGCGGGACGAAGGCGACGCCGGCGGCGATCGCCGCGCGCGGGCTCTTGAAGCCGGCGCGGCCGGTCGAGGAGCCGTCGAGCACGAGCTGGCCGGCCTGCAGGCGGCGGACGCCGGCCGCCAGCTCGGCGACGACGTGCTGGCCGTGGCCTTCGAGGCCGGCGATCCCGACGATCTGGCCGGGACGGATCGCGAAGCTGACGTCGCGCACGCCGTGGCCGCCGGCGCCGTCGAAGGCGAGCACCGGCTCGGCCGCCGGCTGCGCAGCGCTGCGGTCGGGGTAGAGCTGCTCCAGCTCGCGGCCGACCATCGAGCTGACGAGCGACTCGCGCGTGAAGTCGCTCGCGGGGCCGGCGCCGACGAGCGCGCCGGAGCGCATCACGGCGATCTCGTCGGCGAAGCGGAAGACCTCTTCGAGCCGATGCGAGACGAAGATGACGGAGGTGCCGCCGGCCTTCAGCCGCTCGGTCGCGGCGTGCAGCAGGTCGACCTGGCTCGGCTCCAGCGACGAGGTCGGCTCGTCGAGGATCAGCAGCGCGGGGTCGAGCGCGACGGCGCGCGCGATCTCGACGAGCTGCTGCTCGGCCGGGCTGAGCCGCCCGACCGCCGTGTCGACGTCGAGCGCGACGCCGAGGCGGTCGAGCGCGGCGCGCGCCAGCGTGCGCAGCGCGCGGTTGTTGACGGGGCCGCCGGGGAAGAGGCGCGGCTCGCGACCGAGGCAGAGGTTCTCGGCGATCGTCAGGTACGGGAAGAGGCTCAGCTCCTGGTGGACGACGGCGACGCTGCCGGCGACCGTGACGGAGCCGGTGTCAGGCTTCAGCTCGCCCGCGAGCATCGCCATCAGCGTCGACTTGCCGGCGCCGTTCTCGCCCATCAGCGCGAGCGTGCGGCCGGCGCCGAGCGACAGCGAGACCGCTCTGACGGCGTGCGTCGCGCCGAAGCGCTTGTCGAGCGCGTCGCAGGCGAGCGCCGGCGGCGACCCCGTGGGGCCGCCGCTGACTGCGCTGGTCGCGCTCACGTCGATCGGCTCAGCGATCGAAGAGAGCTCTGATCTGGGCATCGTCGAGTCTCGTGTCGACCCAGAAGGAGTCCGGCAGGTCGGTGCGGACGTATCTGTCGAGCGTCCCGGCGGTGATCGGCTCGGGGTTGACGAGGTTGACCTTTCTGACCTCGTCGCCTCTGAGCAGGTTGAGCGTCTGCGTCAGCGCCTCGGAACCGACCCAGGTCGGGTTGACGACGCCGATCGAGTCGAAGCTTCTGTCGCCGCTTCTGGCGAGTCTGTCCCACACCTTCATGAGGCCGTTGTTGTTCTCGCCCGTCATCGGGACGAGCGGGTGGCCGGCCGCTCTGAAGGCCTGGATCGCGCCGAGCGTCATCGCTCCGCCCTGCGACCAGACGCCGTCGACGTCGGGGTGCGCGGCGAGCATGTTGGAGACGGCCGTCTTCGCTCTCGCGGTGTCCCAGGCGGCGTGCGCGTCGGCGACGACCTTGATGTCGGGGTATCTGTCGAAGACGTCCTTGGCGCCCTTCCAGCGCAGCGTGTCGGTCGAGAAGCCGGGAAGGCCGTTGAGGACGTAGATGTTGCCTCTGCCGCCGAGCTTTCTGACGAGCCACTCGGCGCCGGTTCTGCCGAAGACGATGTCGTCGGCGCGCACCTCGGCGGCGGTGTCTCTCGTGTCGGCCATGCCGGCGACGAGCGTCACGGGGATGCCGGCGCGGTTGGCCTGCTGGATCACCGGGACCGAGGCCGACGGCGAGATCGGCGTCATGATGATCGCGTCGACTCTGCGCGAGATCATCGACTGGATGTTCGAGATCTGCTTCTGGACCTGGTTGTCGGACTGCGTGTAGACGACGTCCTCGATGCTGTCGCCGTTGCGCTCGACGGCCGCTCTGAACTCCTCGGCGAGCTGGGTCGACCAGCTGTTGCCGAGCCAGTAGACGTCGTAGCCGATCGTGAATCTGCCCGTCGGATCGGCTCTCGTGGTGGCCGCTCCAGTGGAGGAGGAGGACGAGCTGCCGCATCCGGCGGCGGTGAGCGCGACGGCGGCGACGGCGGCGAGCAGCGGAAGTCGCCGCCGCAGGGGCGTGAACAGCATGGGTCTCTCGGTCTCCCTCGCAGGTGGGAGCCGCGCGGCGGCGCGGCTCCCGGGTCAACGAATGTGGGCGAGAGTATCCATATGACAAGTCGACTAGTCAAGTAGTCGACTGCGCCATTTGTTCAGAATTGCCTAGACATGTGCACCAGCGGGCTCGGGAACCGCCGTCGGGCCGGGGTTTGCGCCGGGCGTGCCGGTTTCGCCGGGAAGGGCGATCGGCGCGGGCGCGGGGAGGAAGCGGGCGAGCGGCCGCGGCAGCCACCAGTTGCGCTCGCCGAGCAGCACCATCGCGGCGGGCAGCAGCACGATCCGCACGATCGTCGCGTCGATCAGCACCGCCGCGGCGAGGCCGACGCCGATCTGCTTGACGTCGAGCTGGCTGAGCGTCGCGAAGATGCCGAAGACGGCGACCATCACCACGGCCGCGCTGGTGACCACGCCGGCCGTCTTCGTCAGCCCGTAGCGGACCGCGTCCGGCGTCGACATGCCGCCGTCGACCGCCTCACGGATGCGGCTGAGGATGAAGACGTGGTAGTCCATCGACAGCCCGAACAGCAGCAGGAACATGAAGACGGGCAGCCAGGTCGTGATCGAGCCGTCGGGGGTGAAGCCGAGCAGCTCGTGGCCCCAGCCCTCCTGGAAGACGAGCACGAGCACGCCGAACGCGGCCGCGATCGACAGCACGTTCAGCACGACCGCCTTCAGCGCGACGACGAGCGAGCGGAAGCTGACCGTCAGCACGACGAAGCTCAGGAGGAGCACGAGACCGACGATCAGCGGCCCGCGCCCGACCGTGTCGGCGCGCTGGTCGGCGGAGGCCGCGGTCGCGCCCGCGACGTCGGCGCGCAGGCCGGCCCGCTCCAGCGTCGCCGGGATCAGCTCCTCGCGCAGCGCGTCGAGGCCCTGCTCGGACTGCTCGTCGTTGCCGGCGCCGCGCAGCGGCACCGCGATGCGGGCGGTTTCGCCGGCGTCGTTCAGCTCCGTCACGACGGGAGAGCCGATCCGATCGTCCGCTCTGAGGACGCTCTCGAACGCCGCGAGCGCGTCGGCGCGGGCGCCGTCGCGCAGGTCGCCGCCGGTCACGACGACGGTCGCCGGCACGTCGCCGCCGGGGAACGCGGCGTTGATCCGCTCGGCCGCCTGCGTGACGGCGAGCTGTTGCGGCAAGGCGTTGGTGCCGTGGTCGGCCAATCTGAGGCCGAAGACGGCCGGCGCGGCGAGCGCGAGCAGGAGCGTCAGCGCCAGCAGCGCCGAGACGAGCGGCTTGCGCAGCACGACGTCGACGACGCGAGGCGTGATCCCGGTCGGGGCGCCGGTCGCGGCGCGCTCGATCCGGCGGGCGCGGCGGGCGCGCACGAAGGCGATTCGCTCCAGCGGCAGGCGACCGCGATCGACGCGGTCGCCGAGCCAGGCGAGCAGCGCCGGCAGGACCGTCAGCGAGCCGACCATCGCGAGCACGACGACGACGATGATCCCGGCCGCGAAGGAGCGGTAGTAGGGGCTCTCGGCGAGGAACATGCCGGCGACGGCGGCGACGATCGTCAAGCCGGAGACGAGCACGGCATGACCCGACGTCGCCGCGGCGGCCTCGATCGCGGCCGTCTCGCCGCGGCCCGCGTCGCGCTCCTCGCGCGCCCGGCGCTGGTAGAAGAGCGCGTAGTCGACGCCGACCGCGAGCCCGACGAGCAGCACGATCGAGTTGACGTTCTCCTCGAACGGAACGCCGTGGCTGAGCAGCGACAGCAGCCCGATCGCGGCCGCGACGGCGCTGAGGCCGAGCGCGACCGGCACGAGCGCCGCGACGAGCGCGCCGAAGGCGATCGCCAGCACCGCCAGGGTCAGCGGCACCGCGCTCAGCTCCGCGCGTCTGAAGTCCTTCGTCGTCTGGTCGGTGATCGCCTTGTCGATCGAGCCGTCGCCGGCCTGCGAGATCCGCAGCTCCGGGTGCGCCTCCTGCGCTCTGGCGAGCAGCGCCAGCGACGGCACGACCGTCTCGGCGCCGTCGTCGATCGAGCCCTTCAGCTCGAACTGGACCAGCGCGGCGTGGCCGTCTCTGGCCAGCAGCGCCGCGCCGCCCGGTTCCAGCGGCGAGCTGACGGCGGCGACCGAGGGGAGCGCGCGCAGCCCGTCGACGAGCTGGTCGACGCCGGCGTCGAAGGCCGGCTGGCCGGCGCGCGTCGTCGCGCTCTCGATGAGGATCCGCTCCTGCGCTGGACGCGTGAAGTCGTTGTCGTTGAGCGTCTGCTCGGCGCGGCCCGACTCGCCGAGCCCCTTCTCGGTGACGCTCAGCGTCGACATCCCGACGCTGCCGCCGGCGACCGTCAGCAGGACGACGAGCGCGATCCAGCCGAGGATCGCGCGGCGGCGGTGGCGGACGCTCCAGCGCCCGGCCCGCGCCGCGATGTTCGCAAGCTTCATCAGAGGCTCCTTGTGCGTGGGGAGGGGAACGGCATTGCGGCGATGCTCCCGCCGCACCCCCTCCCGGCGCATCGGGGGAACCTCCCGCCCGATCCCCGACCGGCCCCTTGGCGCGGCGCCTCCGAGCCCCGGCGCCGGTCTACGCTGCGGTGCATGAGCTACCGCGTCCTGCCCGCATCCGAGGCCTTCTGGCGCCCCTCGAACATGATGGGCGTCGACAACACCGACCTCGCCAAGCAGCTGCAGGCAACCGCGCTCGGCGCGCGGATGTGGCGGCTGAAGCCCGGGCAGGCGTCGACCTGGCACCGCCACACGACGCAGGAGGAGCTGTACGTCGTGCTGGAGGGGACCGGTCGCATTCGCGTCGGGGAGGAGCGGCTGACGCTGCCGCCGCTCTCGACGCTGCTGGTGGCGCCGCGCACGCTGCGGCAGGTCTTCAACGACACCGACGCCGACGCGCTGTGGCTGGTCGTCGGCACGCCGCTGGAGGCCGCCAACACGCTGGAGATGACGGAGGAGACGCTGAAGGACCTCTATCCGGACGGTCCAAGAGCGCTGCCGCCGGAGTTGAGCTGAGCGCACGCGCGCCACTACAATCGCGCCGACTCCACGGACGGAAGGCGGCGGCATGGAAGCGGCGAGCGATCGCAAGGCAACGCTCGGCAGGCGGGTGGCAGCGCCGCTCGCGCTCGCCCTGACCGCCTGCGCGCTCGCGCCGGCGCTCGCCTCCGCCGCGACCTACGGCGTCTCGAACACGACCGACACGCCGGTCGGCCAGCCGTGCGCGGGCTTCACCACCTGCTCGCTGCGCGAGGCGATCACGTCGGCCAATGCCGACCCCGGCACCGACGCCGTCCTGCTCACGGCCGGGACCTACACGCTCGTCAACGGCGAGCTGGGAATCGACGAGAGAGTGACGATCGCGCGCGTCGGCGCTGGGGCCGCGGCGATCGACGCAGCGGGCAGCTCGCGGATCTTCCGCATCGTCAACGCCGGCGACGTGAGACTGAGCGCTCTCACGCTGCGCAACGGCGCGGTCAACGGCGCGATGGCGACCGGCGGCGCGATCTTCGTCTCGGGCGGGACGCTCGGACTCGAGAACGTCGACCTGATCGGCAACAGCGTCGCCGGCAGCTCGTCTCCCGTCGGCGGCGGCGCGATCACGGCCGAGGGGACGGCGCTGACGATCAACGACAGCGCGTTGACCGGCAACGCCGCGACCGGCAGCGGCGGCGCGGTCGAGGGCGGCGCGATCTTCGCCTACGGCGGCTCGACGCTCGCGCTCCAGAACAGCGTGCTGAGCGACAACGCGGCGACGAACAGCTCCTCCGGCTCGCTCGCCCGCGGCGGCGCGGTCAGCGCCGGCGGCACCGTCACGGTGACCGGCACGCAGATCCGCGACAACGTCGTCCAGCAGACCGGCGGCGGCGCCGGGCGCGCCCACGGCGGCGGCCTGTCGGTCGTCGGCGGCAGCGCTTCGGTGACCGACAGCGAGATCGCCGGCAACAGAGCGCTCAGCGGCGACACCGCGACCGCGGTCGGCGGCGGGATCTCCAGCGACGGGGCGACGCTGACGGTGACCGGCTCGCGCGTCGGCGGCAACCTGGTCGACGCCGGGGTCGGCGACGGCGGCGGGATCGCGCAGCTCGGCGCGAGCGTCGCCGTCAGCCGCTCGACGATCGACCGCAACGAGATCTTCAACGACGGGATCGACGACCGCTCGACCGGCGGGGGCATTGCGGTCCGGCGCGACGCGGTCGCGAGAGGGACGCTCGCGCTCGTCAGCTCGACCGTCGCGGGCAACTCGATCGCCGGCACCGAGAGCGGCTGGGGTCCGGTCGCGCCCTACGGCGGCGGCATCTTCGCGCCGTACGGGCTCACGGTCCGCTCCAGCACGGTTGCGCGCAACGCCGTCGCGATCCCGGTCAGCGGCTTCGCCTTCGGCGGCGGGATCGCTGCCGGGGTCCTCTTCGAGGCGCCCGGCAGCGTCTCGATCAGCGGCTCGCTCGTCGCCGCCAACACCCAGGCGAGAGGCGGCCAATGCGCCTTCGGAGCCATCACCGACGGCGGCTTCAACCTGCTCGAAGGCGGGTTGACCGGCGGCGACGACTGCGCGGGGACCCTTGCCGGCAGCAGCGTCACGCCGGCCGACGCGCTGATCGGCCCGCTCGCCGACAACGGTGGGCGATGGGAGACGGTCGCGCCGCTGCGCGCGAGCCCGGCTGTCGACCTCGGGCCGCTGCCCGGCGCCTCGTGTCCTGGCCCCGACGCAACCGACCAGCGCGGCGCGCCACGGCCGTTCAGCATCGCCTGCGACGCCGGCGCGGTCGAGCTGCGGTGGGGCGACCTCGTGCCGGCACAGACGGCGGTCGACTTCGGCGCCGTCGAGGTCGGCGCCGTCAGCCCGGTGACGAGAGTCACGCTGGAGAACGTCGGCCCGCTCGGAGTGCCGGTCGCGCTCTCGCTGAGCGGCCCCGACGCCGGTGACTTCAGATTCACCGAGAACTGCCCGGCGATGCTGTCCAGCGGCGCCAGCTGCACGCTCCAGATCACCTTCGCGCCGAGCGCGGTCGGCCCGCGCGTCGCGGCGGTCGAAGGGTTCGAGGACCCGATTGCGCTCAGCGGCAGCGGAGCCGTCGCGCTCGCGCAGCTGACGCCGGCCGCGCACGACTTCGGCGCGCGCTTGATCGCCGACGGCCCGAGCGCGCCGTTCGCGTTCACGCTCGCCAACGGCGGCGACGCGCCACTGGACGTGGACGAGATCTCGCTCGACGGCGTCGCCGTCGGCTTCGCGCCCGGCGGTGTCGCGCCCGCGGGCGCCTCCTTTTCGGTCGACGCCAGCGCCTGCGCGGCGCCGGTCGCGCCGGGCGGCTCGTGCACGCTCGCCGTCCGCTTCGATCCGATCGCTGCCGGGGCGGTCAGCGCGACGCTGACCGCCGCGACCGACGGCGGCACGGTCAGCGCAAGCGTGAGCGGCACCGGCACCGTCCCCGATCCGCCGGTCGACCCGCCCGTCGATCCGCCGGTTCCGCCACCGGCCGCGCCCCCGGCGCCGCCCGTCGATCCGCCGGCCGCCCCGCCCGCGGCCCCGCCGGCCGGCCCGCCGTCGACGCCGGCGCCGCCGAGAGCTGTACCCGCGCCGCGCCTGACGCTCGTCGCACCCGCGACGGTGACCGCGGGCGAGGGCGCACGCGGCACCTCACGCGCGACCTGCCGTGTGCGCGACGCGACGCTGCGCGGCTGCACCGTCGTCGCGACCGCGCGCGTCGGTGGACGGGAGGTGGTGGTGGCGCGCGGCGCGGCCTCCGCCTCCCGCGGCCGCGCGCTGACCGTCGCGCTGACGCCGACTCGCCCGGGCGCCCGGCTGCTCGCCGACGCGCTCGGCGGCCTGCGCGTCACGCTGCGCGCCGCGGCGCGCACGACCACCGGGCGCAGACTGACCGCGCGCGCGTCGAGCCAGATCTACGCCGCCGTGCAGACGCTGACGCCGCCGCCGGCGCTCGGCCCGCTGTTCGCGCCCTACTCAGCCGAGCTGACCGCCTCCGGCCGGCGCTTCCTCGCGACCGCCGCGCGCCAGCTCGACGGCACGGTCACGACGATCGAGTGCCGCGGCCACGTCGCGCCGCTGATCGAGGGGCTCGGAGCGACGCCGTTCAGCGACCGCCTCGGCCGCTCCCGCGGCGCCGCCGCCTGCGCCGCGCTGAAGCGGGCCGGCCTGCGCGCCGCCCGCTTCGTCGCCGCCAGCGCCGGCAAGGACGACTCGCGCGGCACCGCCCGCGACGCCTCCGGCCTCGCGCTCGACCGCTACGTCACGCTGGTCGTCAGACGGGGGTAGCGGCCCTACGGCGTCGGCAGCGCGTTCGCGAGCATGCGGTGACCGGTGACGCTGGGGTGGATGCCGGTGTCGCCGCTGATGATCCAGGGGAGCGGGTTCGACGTCGCTATCGTCGCCGGGCCGGGGCAGAAGGGGCCGCCGAGCGGGTCGTACTCCAGCTCGTCCTGGGTCGCGGTCGACTGGACGCTGGCGCCGTCGACCTTGCCACCGTCGCCGCAGTCGTAGTTCGACGGGTAGAGCTGGGACATGTCGCTGCCGACGAAGAAACGCGGCGGAGAGACGATCCGCAGGCGCGGGGAGGTCGCGGCGGCCGTCGTCGCGAGCGTCTGGTTCAGCAGCTCCGACATCCGCTCCAGCTGCAGCGAGCTGTACGCGAGCGCCGAGGACGGGATCGCGAGGTGGTACTGCATCACGAGGATCCGCGTGCGGGCCGGCGAGTTGGCGGCGAGGTCTCTGTAGAGCGCTGACAGGTTGTCGGTCAGTCTCGCGGCGGCGAAAGCGTTCTGCACGCATCTGGTGAAGCCGCCGAAGAGATCGGACCAGAGCGCGCACTTCATGTTGTCGATGCCGAACAGCACATCGCTCAGCAGCGGGTTGGCACCGAGCGTGAAGACGAGGTAGTCGGGTGCGGCCGCCATCGCCGCGGCGGTGTATCTGTGGAACTGGCCGCCCGGCGCCCAGTCGCCCGGCGCCGAGCCGGTGACGGCGTAGTTGGCGAAGTTCGTGATCCCGTTCCAGCCGGCCCAGCGCGCCGGCCACGCGATCAGGTTCGAGAGGCCGTAGTCGGGCGCGTACACGAGCGGCCCGGCGTTGCTCGTCGTCAGCGAGTTCGACGAGCAGGCGTCGTACAGCTGGTTGGTCGGCCGGCAGCCGGGCAGCTGCGTGATCCCCATCTCGCTGCGGTCGTAGAAGTAGCCGAAGCCGGCGGTGACCGAGTCGCCGATCGCGCGCACGGAGGTCGTCGGCGCCAGGCCGCTGATGCTGACCTGCAGCGGCACCGGGACGAGCACGCTGTCGGCGGCCGACACGGCGGCGGCGCGCGGCGTCGAGGCCCGCAGCGGCTGGCCGCGCAGCACCAGTCCGTCGGGGCCCTGGTGCGGGCCCGCCGATCGGTAGACGAACCGGCCGCCAGCGCGCCGTACAGCGGCGTGGGCCGCTCTTCTCGCCAGCGACCAGCGCAGCGGCGCCGTGCAGACCGGTGTCGCTATCGCGTGACTGCGGCCGCGCTCGACCTGCTGCAACGGCGGCGTCTCGCACAGCAGCGGCGCGCCGGCGCCGGCCGGCTGGACGGTCCGCCGCACACGGTCGCTCGAGCGCACCTCGGCGCGGCCGTCACGCTCGATGTCGAGCACGGCCTCGGCGCGCACGTCAGCGACCAGGCGGCCGCTGCCGTGCAGCAGCCGCTCGAGCTGTCGCGCCGGCAGCGGCACGCGGTGGACGAAGCCGAAGGAGCGCCGCAGGTCGGCCTCCTCGACGTGCAAGCCCGCTGACAGCAGCGGCGCCGAGCGTCTGTCGACCACGACGCGGCCGCCGTCGAGCAGCCGCACCCGCACGCTGCCCGGCCGTCCCTTCATGTGGCGCGGGTAGGTGACGGCGACGAGGATGCCGGGCTTGCCGGCCGCAGGGGAGGCGAGCGCGACCTGCCCGATCGAGACCTTGGGGACGCTCGTCGTCGCGCCATGCGCGGCGTCGGCGACCCCGGCGGCGAGCGCCGCCGCGGCCATCGTCCCGATCACGCCCGTCCTCGCCCGCACCATCGCCGACCCCCGATCCGCCGCGCCGCTCCGTGCTGCGCATTCGCCAGCAGTACAGCACGGAAAGCGGCGGATCGGGTCTGCGATGGACTACTTCACGAGGAACGAGCTGCGGCTCGTGAGCTTGCTGCCGTAGGCGCGCGTGCGCAGCACCAGCTTGCCACTGCCGGCTGGCGCTCTGACGCGCATCATGTACATGCCGGTGCGGCGGTCGACGAGCGTGCGCCCGACCGCTCTCAGCGCCGTCGAGCGTCTGCACGCGGCCGCGCCCGCGCCGCCGTAGGCGCGCACTCTGCGCAGCGTGCCGAGGCGCGTGAGGTCGACGCGGCCGCGCAGCGTGATCGTCGTCCCGCGCACGGTGACGGCGCTCAGCACGTTCGCGCGGCGCACCTTCACCACTCTCGAGCTGGCGCTGCCGACGACGGCGCGGTAGCCGCCCGCGAGCCGTGCTCTCGCCGCTCGCGGCGCCGTCACGGCGGCGCCGAAGCGGCCGCCGGCGTCGGTCACGGCGCTGCCGACCGGCTTGCCGGCGAGGTCGACGATCGTGACCGCCGTGCCGGGCGCGTAGCGCGTCAGGCCGGAGACGGTCACGCGCGTGCCGCGCACGGTCACGTCGGTCAGCACGAGGTCGCCGCCGAAGCAGTGGCCGAGCACGGTGCCGAAGCCGCCGGGATCGGTGACCGGGATCGGGCCGCTGCCGGTGCCAGAGCCGCCGCCGGTCCCACCGCCGCCCGCGCCACCGCCACCGCCACCGGCGGCGCGCGTCACGGTCGCGATCGGCGTCGTCGCGGAGTTGCCGGCGCCGTCGGTCTGCACGACGCGGATCGTGTAGGCGCCGGCCGCGTCGGGCAGGTCGAGCGTCGCGCTGTCACCGCTCGGAACCGGCACGCTCAGCACGACGTTCCCGGCTCTGTCGAGCACCTCGATCGTCGCCGTCGCCGCGTCGGGCGCGCGTCTGAACGTCACCAGCAGCGCGTCGGGCGCGCCGCTCGTGCTCGGCGCCGGACCGGCGTCGGGCGCGGACGTGTCGAGCGTCGTTCTCGTCTCGGGCGTCAGCGACGAGAAGCCGTTTCCGTCCTGCTGGCGCACGCGGACGCGGTAGTCGCCGTCGCGCGCGGGCAGCGTCACGACGCCGCCGTTCCCGGTCGGCAGCGACAGACCGGCGACGACGTTGCCGGCGCCGTCGAGCACCTCGATCGTCGCCAGCGTCGTGTCACCGGCGCGTCTGAACGAGACCGTCCGCTCGCGGCTGTTGCTGGCGCCGGTCACGGTCGGCGCGTCGCCGGGCAGCGGCGCTCCGCGGTCCAACTCGACCGCGGTCCTGCCCGTCACGGCGCTGTTGCCGGCGGCGTCGGTCTGTCTGATGCGCACCGCGTAGCTGCCGTCGGCGTCGGGCAGTCTGATCGACCCGCTGCCGCCGGCGGCGACCGCGACGCTGCCGACCACGCTGCCGTTGACGTCGAGCAGCTCGATCGTCGCGCTGGCGGCGTCGGTGGCGCGCGCGAACGTCACGTTCCGGTCACGCGAGATCACCGCGCCGGTGACCGTCGGCGCCGGGCCGGGGTCGGGGGCGGCGCGATCGAGCGCGACCTCCGTCTCCGGCGAGGTCGCCGTGTTGCCGTTGACGTCGCTCTGCGCGACGCGGACGCTGTAGCTGCCGTCGAGGTCGGGGAGCGTGACGGTCCCTCTGTCGAGACCGACCGGGACGGCCGCTCTGACGACGACGGTGCCGCCCGCGCCGAGCACCTCGATCACCGCGACGGCGGTGTCGCCGTCGCGCGTGAACGCGACGGTCCGCGTACGCGCGTTGCCGGCGCCGGTGACCGTCGGGGCCGGCCCGGCGGCGGGCGCGACGCGGTCGAGCACGATCCCGGTCGACGGCGTCACCGCGCTGTTGCCGGCGGCATCGCTCTGTCTCACGCGCACGTCGTAGCTGCCGTCGGCGTCAGGCAGTCTGATCGCGCCGCTCGACCCGCTCGGGACGGCGACGGAATCGATCACTCTGCCGTCTCTGTCGAGCAGCTCGATCGCCACGTCGGCGGCGCCCGGGGCGCGCGTGAAGCTGACGGCGCGGTCGCGCTCGTCGGCGTCGCCGGTGACGCTCGGGGCCGGCCCGGCGGCGGGCGCGACGCGATCGAGCACGATGTCGGTCAGCGGCGTCACCGCGCTGTTGCCGGCGGCGTCGCTCTGTCTGACGCGCACGTCGTAGGCGCCGTCGAGGTCGGGCAGTCTGATCGACCCGCTGCCGCCGCTGGCGACCGGCTCGCTCACGACGACGGTCCCGTCTCTGTCGAGCACCTCGATCGTGGCGGTCGCGCTGTCGGCGTCACGCGTGAACGTGACGGCGCGCTCGCGTTCGTTGCCGGCGCCGGTCACCGTTGGCGCGGGGCCGGCGGTGGGGGCGAGGCGGTCGAGCAGCGCCTCGGCGACCGGTGAGGTCGCGCTGTTGGTCGCGGCGTCGGTTTGTCTGATGCGGATCTCGTAGGCGCCATCGGCGTCGGGCAGTCTGATCGAGCCGCTCGACCCGGTCGGGACCGCCACCGACGCCACGACGGTTCTGGCGCCGTCGAGCAGCTCGATCGTCGCGGTCGCCGTCGTCAGGTCACGCTGGAAGGTGACGTCGCGGTCGCGGCTGGTCGCCGCGCCGACGACGGTCGGCGCCGGGCCGGGGCTCGGCGCGACGCGGTCGAGCGTGACCGGCGTGCCGGCCGTCGTCGAGCTGTTGCCGCCGAGGTCGGTCTGTCTGACGCGGATCGTGTAGTCGCCGTCGGCGTCCGGCAGTCTGATGCTGCCGCTGTTGCCGAACAGGACGCTCGTCGTCGCGACGACGGTGCCGTCTCTGTCGACCGCCTCGATCGTCGCAGTCAGCGTCGTCAGGTCGCGGTCGAAGGTCACGTCGCGGTCGCGGCTGTTGCCGTCGCCGGTGACGTTGGGCGCGCCGCCGGAGCTGGGCGCGGTCGTGTCGACCGTCGCGATCCCGCTGAGCGAGGTCGCGGCGTTGCCCGCGGCGTCCTGGAAGGTGAGCCGCACGCGGTAGTCGCCCTCGGCGGCGCCGAGCTGGACGATCGCGGTGCCGCCGGTCGCGGTGACCGGGGCGCCGACGTCGGCGCCGCCGCCGTCGATCACCTGGGCGCTGACGGAGACGACGTCGCCCGGCGCGGTGAACTCGACCGTCCGCTGCGTGTCTCTGGACACCTGCGGTCTGACGAGGATCGCGACGCCGCTGACGTCGGGCGCGACGCGATCGAGCACGGCCGGGACCGTGGCGCTGGTCGACGACACTCTCGCGGCGTTCTCGCGCACGACGCGCACGCCGTAGGTGCCGTCGGCGTCGGGCAGCACGATCGCGACGGTGCCGTCGCCGTCGCCGTCGTTGACGGTCGCGATCACCACGCCGCCGCCGTCGAGCAGCTCGACGCTGGCGTCCGCGACGTCGCCGGGGCGGTCGTACGTGACGGTGCGGTTGCGGTTGTTGCCGGCGCCGGTCACGACCGGCGGCGAGTCGGCCGGCGGCGTCGGCGCGACGAAGGTCGCGTCGAGCGTCTCGGCTCTGCCGTCGGCGTTGGTCGCGACGACGCGATAGTGGTAGGTCGCGCCCGGCGTGAGGCCGGCGAGCGGGATCGTGAACGGCTGGCTGCCGCTGCCGTTGACGGCGACCGGCGTGGTCGAGCTGCCGTAGGCGGCGGTCAGGCCGTACTCGGCGACGACCGAGGTCGCCAGCCCGGCCGGGTCGACAGCGCCGGTGATGCGCGGCGCGCCGGTCCCCGGGACGGTCGCGGTGAGGCCGCTCGGAGCTTCGAGGTCGGACAGTCTGAGGACGACGTCGTCGAGGTCGACGTTGCCGCTCGTGACGGCTGAGACGGAGGTCGTCAGCGCGGTGTCGAGCTGCACTCTGTAGCTCCGCCCGGCGACGACCGCGCTCGGCGGCACCGTCACCTGGACGGGGCCGAACGAGGAGGATGCCGTCGTGATCGGCACGCTCGCGACGAGCGTCGAGCTGGCCGGCGTCACGACGTCGATGATCCGCATGTCGAGTCTGACCGTGCCGATCGCCAGGAGGCTCGCGATCTGCGGCCGCACGTTGACCGCGAGCGTCGCGGCGTCGGTCCCGCTGGGCGCGACGAAGCTGGGCGACGCCCACGAGATCGTCGTCGTCGAGAGGACGCCGAGCAGCGTGCCGAAGCTGCTGCGCAGGAAGCCGTCTCTGGCGCCGCCGCTGCCGTTGGCCGGCTGGAAGCTCGGCGTCGCCGAGGGACAGGTCACGCCTGGTATGCAGACGAGGCCGTTGTAGTCGACGACGCTGCTCCAGCCGCCGTTGGTGGTGCTGAACGTGCGCGCCTCAGCCGGTGACGGCTGCAGCGTGACCTGCGCGGCTGACGCCGTGCAGCTGTGGACGGCGATCAGCACCAGCGCGATCAGCGCAGCGCAGATCGCATGCCTCCCGGACATCGATCTTCTCCTAGTCGTCGGTACCCCTGCCAAAGGCAGCCGGCCTCCCGCCGCTGCCACTACCTGCCTACTGATCGGCAGAACTTGACCAATGGATGACCAGAAAAGAAGTTTCTATGCGCCCAATTTTCTTGAGTGCATGAAACACAATTGAGGGAGAATCGCTAAACCTGCCCATAGCTCATCACCGGGCGGTGCCGAGCTGGCGCGCGTGAGCGCCACCGCGGAGCGGTTCAGGCGAGTCGATCGGAGCGCGGGAGCGCAGCGACCGTCGCGGCGCTGCTGACGGCGCCGACCTCGGCCGGGACCTCGCCGAGCTTCACCTTCGCGGTGAAGCCCAGCTCGCGCCCGAGCGGCTTGAAGAAGTCGTCGTAGTGGGTCGGCACGACGACGGCGGGGTCGATCCGCCGCAGCACGCGCTCCCAGTAGCGCGGCGTGACGCTGCGCCCGGCGACGCCGGCGAGGAAGAGGTCGACCGGCTCGGCCCTGAGCGCCTCGTCGATCAGGTCGGCGCTGCCCTGGTGGTAGAGGCTGACACCGGCGACCTCGATCCGGATCCCATAGACCGCGCCGCAGCGGTAGGCGCCGCAGCGCAGCCCGTCGAGCTGCTCGCAGGTCAGCTCGCCGTCCATCGGCACCTTGCGGCCGAACAGCAGCTTCGAATGTCTGCTGGGTGTGAAGGAGACGACGAACGGCCCCAGCTCGTAGCGGCGGTAGGGGACGACCTCGACCGCCAGCTCGCCGAGCCCGTGCAGGCCCATCAACGTGCCGAGCGAACTCGAACCGTAGGCGTTGCAGCGGTGGCGGCGCGCGATCGCGGGCGCGTCGACGGCGTGGTCGAAGTGGGTGTGGCCGACGAGCACGCCGACGACCTCGGCGGTGCCGCCGTCGCCGGGGGCGAGGTAGCGCTCGACCAGCGGCGCCTGCGGCAGCGCGACGCGGCGCAGCAGGATGTCGCGCAGGCTCGCGCGCGAGACGTACGGATCGATGAAGAGCGAGGCGCCCTGGTAGGTGAGGCGGTAGCCAGAGACTCCGAGCCAGGTCACGTCGAGGCCGGGCGGGAGCGGCAGCGGCACGCGCTCCAGCTCACGCAGGGCGGCCTGCTGCTCGGCCGTCTCGCTCGCGCGCGACATCGGCCGCCTCAGCGCGGCGCGCCGAAGGTCATGCGCGCCTGCGGCAGCACGAGCGCGCGATGGCGGCCCGGCAGCAGCCAGGCGGGGAGGGAGGGGCCGCTGCTGGAGATCTCGGCGCTCGCCAGCTGGGCGCGGCCGCTGACAAAGATCGGGATGTCCAGCTCGCGCTCGTCCGGGGTCAACTGCACGTCGCGCAGCGGGAAGCGGATCGGCAGCCGACGGCGGCGCGGCGATACGGTCGCGGCCACCGACCAGGCGCTCGGCCCGTGCGTGCCTTCGCCGCGGACGCTGAACGGTCCCTCGCCGAGCTGCGGCGGCGCGGCCGTCCACTCGAACGCGGCGAGCGTCTTCGGCAGCGCCCAGTTCGCCCGCCCGCCGTGGATCGAGGGCAGCGAGTCGACGGCGATGAACGGCACGACGGAGGCCGGCAGCGGTGTGCGCGCGAGCAGCACCGGCGCCGCCAGCACCTCGCTGTAGGGGCCGACCGGCGTGTCGAGGTAGCGGATGAACGCGCCGATCGTGAGCGGGATCGTGCGCTCGCCGCGCAGGCGCGGCGGCAGCAGCTCGGCGGCGCCGTCGGCGGCCGGGTGGAACCACATCACCGCCTGCACGCGGGTCTGCCACGGGGCGGCCGCGGAGCGGTCGGGCAGGCGCGAGGCGAGCGCGTCGCCGAGCGTGCACTCGGGCACGCCGTCGACCCGCTGCAGCGGGTGGGTGGCGGGAGACGCGGTCATGTCAAGGATCTTCCCACGTTGGCCAGCCAGCCAGGAGCGGTTGTCACATAGGCTCCCGCGCATGACGGAACCCGCCACCGCCGCACGCGGCCGCTTCGTCGTCGTCGAGGGCCTCGACGGCGCCGGCACCACCACCCAGGCCGAGCGCCTCGCCGCCGCGCTGCGGGCGCGGCGCGGCGTCCCGGTCGAGCTGACGAAGGAGCCGACCAACGGCCCGCTCGGCGCGGTCCTGCGGCAGGCGATCGAGGCGCGCCTGACGCTCGACCCGGTCGCGCTCGCGCTCGCCTTCGCCGCCGACCGCGCCGACCACCTCTTCAACCCCGTCAACGGCGTCGTCGCGGCGCTCGAGGCCGGCCGCTGGGTCGTCTCCGACCGCTACGTGCTGTCGTCGCTGGCCTACAACCGCGGCGGGACCGTCTCGCGCGAGTGGGTCGCGGAGCTGAACCGCCACGCGATCGCCCCGGACCTGACCGTCTTCGTCGACGTCGACCCGGAGATCTGCCTCGAGCGGATCGGCGGTCGCAGCAGCGCCGAGGAGCTGTTCCACTCGCGCGAGCAGCTCGTCGCGATCGATCGCAACTACCGCGAGCTGATCGAGGCCGGCCACGTCACCGGGCCGCTGGCGCGGGTCGACGGCAGCGGCACGATCGAGCAGGTCGAGGCGGCGATCTGGGCGGCCGTAGAGCAGGCGACCGACGAGTAGGTACGGAAGTACACTGCGGGCGTGCCAACGAGAGCTGTCGGTAGAACCCCTTTGAGCAGCGCCTCCGGCGACCGCGCGACGCCCACGCGCGACGGCGCAAGACCCCCGCGCAGAGCGAGACCGCGCGGACCCAACGACCCCGGCCGCCGCGACCGGATCGCGGCCGCCGCGCTCGAGGTCGCGCTGCTGCAGGGCGTCGGCGCCGTCTCGCACCGCAACGTCGCCGCCGTCGCCGGTGTCCCGCTCGGCTCGACGACCTACCACTTCAGAGGGCTCGACGACCTCCTCTCGGCCGCGATGGAGCAGGCCGCGGCCGCCTACGCCGAGCTGCTCGTCACGTGGTCGGGCGCGATAGCCGACGGCGCCGACGTCGTCGACGCGCTCTGCGACCTCGTCGAGCACAGCCTCGGCCCGGGCCGCGAGCGGCTCGTCGCCGAGTACGAGCTGTACTTCGCCGGCCTGCGGCGGCCGGCGCTGCGCCCGGTCGGCAGCGCCTGGAGCGGCCTGCTGACGCTCGTGCTCGCCCAGCACGTCGACGAGGTGACCGCGCGCGAGCTGGCGATCGTCGTCGACGGCGTCTTCGTCAACGCGCTCGTGACCGGCGGCGAGCCACGCCGGCCCGATCTCTACGAATTGCTGCGCAAGATCAGCGGCTGAAGAGGACCGCCGCGACCGCGGTCGCGAGGTTGAGGCTGGAGACGCCGTCGCGCATCGGGATCCGCAGCCGCGCGTCGGCGCGCGCCAGCAGCGCGTCGCTGAGGCCGTGGCGCTCGGTGCCGAAGGCGAGCACCGCGCCCGGCGGGATCGCCGCCGCCGGCAGCGGGTCGCCGTCGGGGTCGAGCGCGACCAGCGGCCGCGGCGCGGGATCGAAGCCGTCGTCGGCGCGCCCGACCGGCAGCGCGTAATGGAGGCCGGCCGCGCCGCGCAGGGCGGCGGAGTCCCACGGGTCGCGCGCGCCGGTCGTGACGACGCCGGCCGCGTCGGCGGCCGCGGCGACCCGCACGACCGCGCCGACGTTGCCGAGGTGGCGGGGATCCTCGAGCAGGACGATCGGGCGGGCGACGTTCCCGGCCAGCAGCCCGCCGAGGTCGAACGGCGGCCGGCGCGCGATCGCGGCGACACCGGTGTGGGGCGGGCGCGGGAAGCCGAGCGCGCGCAGGGCGGCCGGCTCGACCGGCTGCACGAGCGTCTCCAACGCGGCAGCCACGTCGGGCGCCAGCGCGGCCGACAGCTCGGCCAGTTCGTCAGGGTCGCTCGTCACGGCCGCCTCGACGACGGCACCGAAGCGGAGCGCGTGCTTGAGCGCGTGAAAGCCCTCCAGCACGACGAGCGAGGGGTCTTCGCGGGCGGCGAAGAAGGAGGCGGCGAGCGCGGGACTCACAGCGCCCGCCCCTCCTCAGAGCCCGTTGCAGCGGTGATCTAGCGCGGGCCGCCGCGGCCGCGGCGCTCGCTGCGCTCGCCCGAGCCGGGCGGCGCCACGTACGGCAGCAGCGCCAGCTCGCGGGAGCGCTTGACCGCTCTGGCGAGCAGCGACTGGTCGCGGCGCGAGAGGCCGGTCATGCGACGGCCCTTGATCTTGCCGCGCTCCGTCAGGAACTGTCTGAGGCTCTCCGGATTGCGGTAGTCGATCGCCGCGGCGACGTCCTTGTGGACGGAGCGGCGCTTGCGGGATGCATCGGCCGTGGGCTTGCGGCGACGGCTCTTCTGAGGCGCGGGCATCCGGCCATTGTACGTAATGGCAGCCGCGGCGGACGGATCGCTTCGTGCAGGCGGCTCGCGCGGTCGCGCCGTACGGCAGGATGCGCGGATGCAACAGACCGAGTACGCCGCCCAAGACGGGCTCGCGCTGGCCGAGCTGATCGCGGCGAGAGCGGTCACCGCCGCCGAGCTGCTGGCCGTCGCACGCGAGCGCGCGCGAGCGGTCAACCCGCGCGTCAACGCGATCGTCCGGTGGATGGACGGGATCGCCGAGGAGCGCGCGGCCGAGCCGCTCAGCGGCCCGTTCGCGGGCGTGCCGTTCCTGCTCAAGGACCTCGGACAGGAGTACGCGGGGCTCGCCTCGGCCTCCGGCTGCCGCGCGCTCGCGTGGACGCCGGCGCCCGAGCACGCGACCGTCGTGCGCCGCTGGCTCGACGCCGGCCTCGTCGTCTTCGGCAAGACGAACACGCCCGAGTTCGGCGCCAAGGGGATCACCGAGGCCGAGCTGTACGGCCCCGCGCGCAATCCGTGGGACCTCACGCGCACCCCCGGCGGCTCCTCCGGCGGCGCGGCGGCGGCCGTCGCCGCGGGCGTGATCCCGGTCGCCGGCGCCAGCGACGGCGGCGGCTCGATCCGCATCCCGGCCGCCTGCTGCGGCCTCTTCGGCCTCAAGGCCGGGCGCGGCCTCGTGCCCTCCGGCCCCGCTGCCAGCGAGTCGCTGCACGGTGCCGCGACCGACGGCGTGATCTCGCGCAGCGTGCGCGACAGCGCCGCGATGCTCGACCTGCTCGCCGGCGCGGAGCCGGCCAGCGCCTTCGCCCCGGCGCGCTTGGAGCGGCCGCTGCGCGAAGAGGTCGGGCGCGAGCCCGGCAGACTGCGGATCGGCTTCCTCTCGCAGTCGGTCGTCAACCCGCAGCCGCACCGGCAGTCGGTCACCGCCGTCGAGGACGCGGCGAAGCTGCTGGAGCAGCTCGGTCACGCGGTCGAGCCGGTCGCGACGCCGTACGACGACGCCGCGCTCGCGCGCGACTTCCTGCAGCTGTGGTTCGTCTACGTCGCCTATCAGGTCGAGCAGGTCAAGCAGCTCACCGGTGCCGGCGACGACGGCTTCGAGCAGGACACGCTGATCATGGCCGCGCTCGGCCGGCGCCTCTCCGGCGTGGAGCACTGCGCGGCGCTGGAGCGCCGCCACGAGCACGTCGCCGCGCTCGCGCGCTTCCACGAGCAGTACGACCTGCTGCTGACGCCGACGCTGGCCGAGCCGCCGCCGAAGGTCGGCGCCTTCGACACGCCGCGGGCGCTGCGGCCGTTCGCGTCGCTGCTGTTGAAGACGAACAGCGCCGGCGTGCTCGCGCGGCTCGGGATCGTCGACAGAATGATCGACGAGAACCTCGGCTGGGTCCCGTTCACGCAGCTCGCGAACCTGACCGGCCGCCCGGCGATGAGCGTGCCGCTGCACTGGACGCCGGAGGGGCTGCCGCTCGGCGTGCAGGTCGTCGCGCCGCTCGGCGGCGAGGGGACGCTGGTGCGTCTCGCCGCGCAGCTCGAGCAGGCGCGTCCCTGGACTGACCGCCGCCCTTCCCTCTAGCCTTTATCCTGGTTTCTGGTCATGGCGAGCACGACGGACGATCATCAGCTGCGGGCAGACGCCCGGCGCAACCGCGACGCGGTGTTGGTCGCCGCGCGCAAGGTCTTCGCGGAGGAGGGGCTCACGGCGCCGCTCGACCTGATCGCGCGGGAGGCCGGCGTCGGCCGCGCGACGCTCCATCGCCGCTTCCCGACGCGAGAGGCGCTCGTGTCGGCGATATTCGACGACAACATCGAGGAGCTTGCGCGGATCGCCAGCGAGACGGTCGACCCGGCCGCGGCCTTCGTCGACACGCTGATCGCCACGGTCGAGATGCTCGCGCGCGACGCCGGCTTCGTCGACCTCTTCAACCGCAACGCGCTCGCGGCTGAGGCGAAGGCCGACGTCGGTCTGCGCTTCCTCGCGATCATGGACGAGCCGTTGAGACGGGCGCAGGAGGCCGGTCGCGTCAGGCCCGACCTGCGGCTTGACGACGCGCTGCTGCTCGTCGACATGCTCGGCGGCGCGATGCAGGTCCCCGATCCGGCGCGCCCCGGCGACCGCCGACAGCGCGCGGTCGCCTTCGTGCTCGACGCGATCGTGCCGGCCGGTGCCCCGCGTCCGCTGCCGCTCGACGCGCGCGACGGCGGCTGATCAGCGGCCGCGCCCGGCCGGCGTCAGCGTCAGCTTCCATCTGATCGAGCCGGTCGAGGTCGTGCGCCCGTTCCCAGGCTGCCATCTGATCTCGTCTCTGTCTCTGAGCGCGCCCTTGATCTCCACCGTGCGCGTGCCCGCGAGCAGCGCCGCGGCGCTGAAGCTCGCGCCGGCCGGTGCCGGCTCGTCGAGGCCGAAGTCGGGCGGGCCCTGGACCATGCACGTGACGAACGGGATCGGCTGCTCGTCCTTCTCGTGGACGGAGAAGAACGCCTTGCGGCGACCGAAGCCGAACGTGACGTCGTAGGAGGGGATGCGCGAGCCGCAGTCGGTCTCGCGCGGCGGATCGGTCACGTCGCCACCGCCGCATCTGCCGGGATAGGAGCCCATCGCCACGTGCATTCTGCGCACGCGCATGCCGGCCGCGTCGAGCCCGTTCGTGGTCATGTCGGCCATGTCCCAGCTGCCGTACTTGAAGACGACCGGGTTGTTCTTGGAGAGGTGGTAGGCGAGCACCTTGACCGGTCTGCGCGTCTTGATCTGCCATCTCTCGTCGCCGGAGCCCTCGGACCAGAAGCGGTGGTAGCAGTCGCTGCGGGAGACGAAGCGCGGCATTCTCCAGGCGACCTCCTGCGTCATCTCGAACGTCGCCAGCCAGCGCGCCTGCTTGGGGACGGCCGCCGGTGCCGCGGTGCTCGCGGTCGCCAGCAGGGACAGCGCGAGCAGCGCCGCGGCGAGCGCGATCCGGCGCGCGCTCAACGGCCCGCTCCCGCGGCCCCGCCGGCCGGCTTCAGCGTCAGCTTCCAGCTGATCGACCCTCTGGTCGTCAGCTTGCCGCTGCCCGGGTTCTTCGTGATCACCTGCGACGCCTTCGCCGCGCCCGCCAGCACGACCGTGCGGCGGCCGCTGAGGAGCGCCCCGACGTCGTAGCGGGCGGGCGCCGGCGCGCCGTCCTCGACGCCGTAGTCGGGCGGCCACTGCACATTGCAGTTCTTGAACATCGGCGTAAGTCCGAGGTGCTTCTGCTGCGTCGAGAAGTAGGCCTTGCCGCGCGCGAGCCCGACCGTCACGTCGTACTCCGTCAGACGTGTGCCGCAGTCGGTCTTCGCGGGCGCGAAGACCTCGGACTCGCCGCCGCAGTCGCCGGGCTCGCTGCCGCCCGCCTGGTGCTGTCTGCGGACGATCATGCCGGCGCTGAAGAGGCCGTCACCGCCCATCGCGAATCTGTCGAAGGTGCCGTACTTGAACGCCACCGGCACCTGCTTGGAAAGACGGTAGGCGAGCACCTTCACCGGTCTGCGCGTCTTGATCTGCCATCTCTCGCTGCCGGAGCCCTCCTCCCAGAACTTGTGGAAGCAGTCGCTGGTCGTCGTGTATCTCGGCAGCTTCCAGTCGGCTTCTTGGGTCATCTCGAACGTCGCCATCCAGCGGGCTTCCGGGGCGGCGGCGTCTGCTGCGGCCGGCAGCAGCGCGAGCAGCATGGCGGCGAACAGGGTGGAGGGCTTCTTCATGCCGCGACGGTATGGGCCTCGCGGCGCGGTGACATCTGACCTTCGGCGGGGCGGCCTCCGACCGTCGGCCAGAGTCGCTCAGCGGGTGCCGTGCAGCGCGTTCTTGAACAGCTCGCTGGCGACGCCGTGCAGCGCGGCCGGGTCGCCGCCGCGGTCGAACGTGTAGGCGACCAGCTCGCGCAGGCCGGCGACGAGCATCAACGCCGTCTCCTGCGAGACCGGCTCGACGCCGGAGCTGCGCATCGCGTCGGTGTCGACCAACCGCATCACGAGCGCGGTGAAGCTCTCCAGCGCCGCGCGCTGTCTGGCGCTGCCGACGTCGCCGAGGCCGGGGATCTCGCGGATGAAGCTGACGGTCAGCTGCGGCTCGGCGGCGGTCGCGTCGAGGTAGGCGCCGAGCGCGACCTCGACCTGCCGCTCCCATGGGGCGGTCGGGTCGACGGCGGCGGCGACGTGCGCGATCAGCAGCTCGCCGAGCGCGTCGTGCAGCGCGAGGAAGCAGGCTTCGCGATCCTCGAACTGCTCGTAGAAGGAACGGCGCGAGGTGCGCGCATGGCGGACGACGTCGGTGATCGTCGTGTCGCGGTAGCCCTTCTCGCGGATCGAGGCGGCCAGGCCGGCGATCAGCCGCTCGCGGTGACCGGGGCCATCGGGCAGCTGAGGTATCGCTGTCGGTGCGCGCATACGGCGCGAACGCTACTGACTGCCGGCGACCTCGGAGAGGATCTCGTAGGAGCGCAGGCGCGCGGCGTGGTCGTGGATCGCCCCGACGACCATCAGCTCGTCGGCGCCGGTCTGCTCCACGACGCGGGCGATCCCGTCGCGCACCGTCTCCGGACCGCCGACGACCGAGTAGGCCAGCATCCGCGACGCCTGCGCCTTCTCCTGTGGGGACCAGTACGCCTCGATGTCGTCGATCGGCGGCTGGTAGGGACCCGGTCTGCCGCGGAAGAGGTTGGCGAAGCCCTGCTGCTGGGTGGTGAAGAGCCGGCGCGCCTCGGCGTCGCTGTCGGCCGCGACGACGTTGAGGCCGACCATCGCGTGCGGTCTGTCGAGCTGCGCCGACGGTCTGAAGGTGCCGCGGTAGGTGTCGAGCGCGGGGACGAGGTCGTCGGGCGCGAAATGCGAGGCGAAGGCGTAGGGGAGGCCCAGCAGCGCGGCGAGCTGGGCGCCGAAGGTGCTGGAGCCGAGAATCCACAGCGGCACCTCGGTGCCGGTTCCGGGAAAGGCCTGGACCGCCTGGCCGGGCTGCAGCGGGCCGAGGAATGCCTGCAGCTCCTGGACGTCGTGCGGGAAGGCGGCGGCCGCGCCGACGTCGCGGCGCAGCGCGCGGACGGTCAGCTGGTCGGTGCCGGGGGCGCGGCCGAGGCCGAGGTCGATGCGGCCGGGGAAGAGCGACGCGAGCGTGCCGAACTGCTCGGCGATCACCATCGGCGAGTGGTTGGGCAGCATGATGCCGCCGGCGCCGACGCGGATCGTCTCGGTCGCGGCGGCGAGGTGGCCGATCACGACCGAGGTCGCGGCGCTCGCGATCCCCGTCATGTTGTGGTGCTCGGCGACCCAGTAGCGCGTGTAGCCGAGCCGCTCGGCATGGCGCGCGAGGTCGGCGCTGTCGAGCAGCGCCTGGCGCGGCGTCGAACCGGCCATCACGGGGACGAGATCGAGGACGGAGAGCGGGGGCGTCATCGCTGCCTTGGTTCGAAGGACATCGAAACTCAGCGTAGCGGCCCCGTCACCCAATCAGGTCCAGAGCCTCGCCGCCGCTGGCTAGGATCGCCGGCATGAGCGGCGACAGAACGGCGATCCGCGCGACGGTGCGCGGCGGGGTGCAGGGCGTCGGCTTCCGCGCGGCGACGCGCGAGCGGGCGCACGCGCTCGGCGTGCTCGGCTGGGTCCGCAACGGCGATGACGGCAGCGTGCTCGTGCATGCCGAGGGGCCGGCGGACGCGGTCGACGGGCTGGTCGACTTCCTCCGCGAGGGGCCGCGCGGCGCGGCGGTCGCGGGCGTCGAGGTCGAGCGCGTGAGAGCCGAGGGCCACGAGCAGTTCGCGATCCGCGGCGTCAGCGCCGGCGTCTTCGTCGTGCAGGAGCACGCCGCGACCGCGCATCACTTCGACCTGCGTCTGGAGGTCGACGGCGTGATGCGCTCGTGGGCCGTGCCGAAGGGGCCGTCGCTCGATCCGGCGGTGAAGCGGATGGCGATACAGGTCGAGGACCACGCGCTCGCGCACAACGACGTCGAGGGAGCGCTCGGCGAGGGCCGCGTGATCATCTGGGATCGCGGCGTCTACGAGCAGGGCGGTCGCGTGCCGTGGCCCGAGGCGCTCGATCGCGGCCACGCGGTCTTCGTGCTGCACGGCGAGAAGCTGCGCGGCGGCTTCGCGCTGCAGCGCACCGGCCGCGGCGGGGAGAAGCCGCAGTGGCTGCTGATCAAGCGCCGCGACGAGCAGGCGCGCCCCGGCTCCGACATCGTCGCCGAGCAGCCGCAGTCGGTCCGCAGCGGGCGGACGATCGAAGAGGTCGGGTGAGCCGAGACACCGTGCCTTGACCCTCACCCCGCGTGAGGAGGCGCACGGGCGCTCTACGAAAAGCGGTGCGCGCGATCGTCCGACCGGTAGAGTGCCGCGGCGCCAGGGTCGCAGACCCAGAACCCGGAGGACGCTGTGCGCGCACGGATCGCCATCTCACTTGGAGGACTGCTCGCCGTCGTCGCCGCGGCACCGGCCGCCGCCGTCCAGCACCAGCACGACCACGGGGAGCAGCTCCCCAACGTCGACCGGCGCGCCGCCGAGCGCGCGCCGGTCCCGCACCAGACGCGCGTCGCGCGCGATCGCCTCGACACCGCCCTCGGCGCGCTCGGCAGCGTCGAGACCGATGCCAAGAGCGGCGGCGTCGCCTACGTCGGCCGCCCGGACGGCCTGCTGACGGCGCCATCGACGGCCGACCCCGAGCAGATCGTGCTCGACTGGGTCCGCGACCGGCGCGCCGTCTTCGGCCTCGATGCCGACGACCTCGCCCAGCTCCAACTGGTCGCGCGCAGCGTCAGCCCCGACGGCATCACGCACCTGCGCTTCAACCAGGTGCTCGACGGCGTGCTCGCCTTCGACAGCGGGATCGACGGCCACGTGACCGCCGACGGCCGCCTGATCAACGTCTCCGGCGCGCCCGTCCCAGGCGCAGAGCTGCCGGCCGGCGACCCCGTGCCCGCGCTCGACGCGACCGACGGCCTGCGCGAAGCGCGCGCGGCGGTCGACGGCCGCGCGCCGCTTCCGCCCACGACCTCCGTCAAGCCCGGCCCGTCGCGCACGACCAGCTTCGCCGGCGGCGAGCGGGCGGTGCTGCGCTGGAGCGCGACCGCGGACGGCCCGCGGCTGGCGTGGAGCGTGATCGCCGACGACGGCGACGGGCACCTCTACGACGTGCTCGTCGGAGCCGACGACGGCGAGCTGCTGCGGCGCCAGAGCCTGACCCACGAGCTGGGCGCGGCGAGGTACTTCGCCGTCGACCCGGACGCGACGCCGACGCAGACGCAGATCACGATGCCGCCGGCGTGGTACGACCAGCACAGCGGCGGCACGCGCCTGTGGGGCCAGTACGCGCGCACCTACGTCGACCCCAGAGACGAGGATCCGATCGCCGGCGCCGAGGAAGGCGGCGCGCGCGTGCAGATCGCCGCCAACGGCGGCACGCCCGCCGCGCCCGACTGGCTCTACACGCCGATCACGAGCTTCCCCGGCGCCGCGCCGTGCCCGGCGGCGAGCGGCTGCACGTGGAACAGAGCCGACATCCTGACCGCCGCGGCCAACCAGCTGCAGGTCGGCGCCAACGTGCACGTGCTGACGAGCCGCTTCCACGACCACCTCGCGCAGGCGCCGATCGGCTTCGACGAGGCCTCCGGCAACTTCCAGCGCGAGAACGGGACGAGAGCCGGCTGGGGCGGCGACTACGTGCGCGCCGAGGTCAACGACGGCGAGGGCTTCAACAACGCGAACTTCTCGACGCCGCCCGACGGCGAGGCACCGCGGATGCAGATGTACCTCTTCCAGCCGCGCAACGTCAACGGCGGCGACGTCGCCGACATCGTCTACCACGAGTACGGGCATGGCCTCAGCAACCGGCTGGTCGTCAACGCCTCCGGCGCCTCGACGCTCAGCTCGCTGCAGGGCCGGATGATGGGGGAGGCATGGAGCGACTTCTATGCGCTCGACCTGCTCGTCGCCGAGGGCGCCGTGATCGACACGCCGGCGCCGGGTGAGCTGACCGTCGGCGAGTACGCGGTCGGCCCCGGCGGAGTGCGCGCGAAGCCGGCCGACTGCCCCGTCGACCCGGCCGGCACGACCCCGGCGTGCAACGGCTACTTCGTCGTCGGCAGTCCTGTCGCCGGCGGCTACACCTACGGCGATCTCGCGCTGACGGAGAACAGAACGCCGCACAACGGCGGCGAGGTCTGGGCCGAGCTGCTGTGGGAGATCCGCACCGCGCTCGGTCGCGACGCGGCGCTGGCGTTGGTCACCGGCGGGATGCGACTGTCGGTCGACAACCCCTCGATGCTCGACATGCGCGACGCGATCCTCCAGCAGGCGGGCGCGATGCGCTCGGCCCCGGGCGCCGCCGACGACCACTACGCGAGACTGTGGAGACTGTTCGCCGCGCGCGGCATGGGCTCCGACGCGAGAACGCCGAGCAGCGCGTCGTCAACGCCGACCGAGGGCTACGCGACGGCGCCCTCGGGCCTGCGGCTCGGCGGCGATGCCGTCGTGACCGATCCCTATCCGCTCGGCGACAACGACGGCATGATCGAGCCCGGCGAGCTGTTCGAGCTGCATCAGCCGGTCATGGCGATGAGCTTCGCCGACCTCGCGGGAGTGACTGGGACGCTCGCCTCCGGCAACCCGGCGCTGACGACCGTCGCGCCGACGGCGGCGTGGCCGCAGCTGGGAGCGGGGCGAACCGCCGTCAACGCGACACCGTTCTCGGGGCGGCTCGCCGCCGGCGCCTGCAAGGCGGCGGTGCCGCTGACGATTGCGATCAGCTCAAGCGCGGGGTCGGCGACGGCGCAGCTGACGCTCGACCCGCGCTCGACGTCGAGCGCGGTCGTGCCGATCCCTGACGGCGCTGCCGGCAGACCCGGGGTCGCGACCGCGACCTTCGAGGTGCCCGCCGGCGGCGTCGCGGACGACGTCGACCTGCGGATCGGCTGGCTGCGTCACAGCTACGTCGGCGACCTGACGATCGAGCTGATCCACGACGGCGTCACTGCGGTCGTGATCGACAGCCTTCCCAACGCCGCCGGCGACGGGCCCGGCAGCTTCAGCGGCATCGACATCCGCGACGCGATCTTCGACTCCGACGCCGCGGCGGTCCTGCCGACCGCCAACGGCGCGACGATCAGCGGCCGTGTGCGACCGCAGACGGCGAACGCGCTCGACGCCTTCAACGGCCATCCGGTCGCCGGGACGTGGACGCTGCGGATCAGCGACCACGCGAGACTCGACGCCGGCACGCTGCGCAGCTGGGGCGTCGACAGCCCGCAGGCGTCGTGCGGCCGGCTGGAGATCCCGGCGGCGCAGACGAGCGTCGCCGCGGCGGTCGCGCACGACGCCGCGACGGTGACCGGGAGCGTCACGCCGAACGGCCGCGCGACCGGGATGCGCTTCGCGTGGGGGACGACGACGGCATACGGCGCCACGACGCCGGTGGTCGACGCCGGCGCCGGCGACGCGGCGGTCGCCGCGGGCGCCGCGCTCGCCGGCCTCGCGCCGAGCACGACCTACCACTACCGCGTCGAGACGGTCCGCGAGGGCGGGCAGGTCGCGGTCGCCGGCGAGGACCGCAGCTTCACGACGGCGCCGCAGCCGCCCGGCGGCAGCGGGCCGCCCGCGCCCGGTCCGGGGCCGCAGGTGCTGCCACCGTCGCCGCTTCCGCCGCGCGACACGGCCGCGCCGCGCTTCACGCCCAGACCGCGGGTGACGGTCGCGAAGGCGAAGCGGGGCGCCAGACGACGCGCCGTGACGATCGCGCTCGCGCTCTCGGAGCCGGCGCGCGTGACCGCGACGGTGACGCGCTCGGCACCCGGGATCAGATCGGGCAGACGCTGCGTCGCGGTGCCGCGCCGCCGGCCGAGAGGGGCGACGAGCTGCACGCGGCAGGTCGCGGCGGCGACGGCGAGAGCGACGCTCGCGCGCGCCGGGGCCGCGACGTTGAAGCTGCCGGGCGGCGGGCTCGCGAAGGGCAGCTACAGCGCGACGCTGACGGCGGTCGACGCGGCCGGCAACAGAGCGACCGCGGTGGTCCGCTTCAGCGTGAAGTAGGCCGCTGGACGCCGCGCCCTCAGCGGTCGCCGGCCGGCCGCTCGCCGTGCATCGTCAGCGGCAGGCCGCTCGGGCCGGGCACCGACGGCTGCGCCGTCGGCCACGTCGCCAGCCGCCCCTGGAAGGCGGCCGCGACGCGCTCGGCGTGGCTCTTGGCCAGCTCGGCGCGCTCGCCCGCGAACAGCTCGTCGACGGTCGCGCGCCACAGCGACAGCCAGCGCTCGAAGTGACCGGCCTTCAGCCCGACCCGCGCGTGCAGCGCCACGTGCGGGGCGAAGGCGCCGCCGCCGTAGCTGCGTGCCCCGAGCAGGATCGTCTCCCAGAAGGAGGCGATCACCGGGAGGTGCTCCTCCAGGTCCAGTCTCGCGACGTCGGTGAAGATGAAGCCGATCACCGGGTCCTCCAGCGCGCGACCGTAGAAGGCGCGCACCAGTCGCTCGCAGTCGGCGCGATCCTCGATGTCGCGTGGCCGTTCGCTCGTGTCCATGCCTTCACTATGGCAGCGGCCGCGCTCCGCTATCCTTCGGCGCCCCGCGCCTGGGTAGCTCAGCTGGTTAGAGCGCAGCACTCATAATGCTGAGGTCGGGAGTTCGAGTCTCCCCCCAGGTATCCGAAGCGCCGGCTCACCGCGAGCTGGCGCTTCTTTCGTTTGCGGGCGGAAGCTGGCGCGCGCTCGCCCTTGAGGGCGGTGCGCTGACAGCCGATGGAACTTCCATGCCGGGTCTGAGGTCAGCTCTTCCCGACTTGGCGGTTGCGCGTTGACGAACCCCGGTAAGACGGGAAGAACACAGATGGACGACGGCCGTGCGGGCGGTCGTCGGCAGGCACGAAGACCAAGCTGGAGGCAGGGTGACCCCAACGGAGCCGATCGTCGTGATCGACGACTCGCTCGTGATACGACGGCTGGTGGAGGCGATCCTCACGCGCGCAGGCCGCGAGGTGCATGCCTTCGAGCGCGCGTCCGACGCGCTCGCGGAGGTCGGCGCGACGGTCGCGCCGAGCGTCGTGCTGCTGGACGCGCTGCTGCCCGACATGGACGGCGCCGCCGTGCTGGAGGAGCTGCGCCGCCGCCACGGCCCCGCCACGCCGCCGGTCGTCTTCGTCTCCGGGCTCGACGCCGCCGAGCTGCCGCCGGCCGACGGCTACGTGCAGAAGCCGTTCACCCCGGCGAGGTTGCTCGCCGCCGTCGCGGACGCCGAGGGAGCCGCGCGCGCATGAGCACCGGCCCGCAGCCGCAGCAGCCGCGCGAGGACCGCCCCGCGCTCGCCGCACGGCTGGGGCTCGACCGCACCGTCCTGCTGATCCTGCTGCTCGGCGCCGTCACGCTCGCCGCGGTCCTGTGGATCTTCAGCTCGACGCTGGCCGCCGAACGTGACCACACCCGCTCGGTGCTCGTCGCCCAGCACGTCGGCCGTGACCTCGCCCAGGCCAGCGTCGCGCTGCACGACGCCGCCGCCGGCTTCCCCGAGGTCCAGAACGAGGACCTGATCCTCGACCGCGTGCGCGACGCCGAGGCGCAGCTGCGCGGCGCCGCCGGTCTGCGCGGCGGCGACCGCTCCTTCGGCCGCGTCGAGGACGACGAGGTGCGCTCCGAGATGGCCGCGCTCGCCGCCGCGATCCACGCCTTCCGCGCCGACCTCGGCCCGGCGCTGACGCCGCGCGCGAGCACGCCGCAGCGACGCGCGGTCGCCGCGACGATCGACGACCTGCGCGCCAGAAACGCCCAGACCGTCGCGCTCGTCGCGCGCCGCTCCGACGCCGACAGGCAGCGCGCCGACCTGCTCAAGCTCGGGATCGGGGCGATATTCGTGCTGCTGTTCGGCGGCCTCGCATGGTCGGTCTCGCACAACCGCCGCGCGCTGCGGCGCTCCAACGAGCGCCTGCGCGCGCGGGTCGAGGAGCGCACCGCGCAGCTCGCCTCCAGCGAGGCGCGCATCCGCGTCGTCGTCGAGTCCTCGCTCGACGCGCTCGTCGTGATGGACGGCGCCGGGGTCGTGCGCGAGTGGAACCCGCGCGCGGAGGAGCTGCTCGGGCTGACCTCCGCAGAGGTCGTCGGGCAGGTCTCGCCGCGCGAGCGCGTGCCGCCGAAGGTCTGGGCCCATCAGGAGGAGGCGTTCGCCCGCTACGCGAGCACGGGCGATCCGTCGGTCTTCAGCGCCCGCATCGCCGACGTCGCGACGCACTCCGACGGTCACGAGATACCGGTCGAGGTGACGATCGCGGCGGCGCGGATCGGCGACGAGCTGGTGATAAGCCGCTTCATCCGCGACATCACCGACGTGCGCCGAGCGCAGGCGGAGATCGAGCGGGCGCGCGACGAGGCGGAGGCGGCGGCGCAGGCGAAGTCGTCGTTCCTGGCGACGATGAGCCACGAGATCCGCACGCCGATGAACGCGATCGTCGGAATGACCAGCCTGCTGCGCGACAGCCCGCTCGACGCCGATCAGCGCAAGCACGTCGAGACGGTGCGGATGAGCGGCGACCAGCTGCTGGCGATCATCAACGACATCCTCGACTTCTCGAAGATCGAGTCCGGCAAGCTGGAGCTGGAGTCGCATCCGTTCGCGCTGCGCGAGGTGATCGAGTCCTCGCTCGACCTGCTCGCGCCGCAGGCGGCCGCGAAGGAGCTCGACCTCGGCTACCTGCTGGAGACCGACGGCTCGACCCGTCTCGTCGGCGACTCGACCCGCCTGCGGCAGATCCTCATCAACTTCCTCTCCAACGCGGTCAAGTTCACCAACCGCGGCTCGGTCACGATCCACGGGCGGTTGGAGACGCTGATCGCCGATGCCGGCGAGGAGCGCGCGCGGCTGCTGCTGGAGGTGCGCGACACCGGGATCGGCATCCCGCCCGACAGGCTGGCGACCCTCTTCCAGTCGTTCACCCAGGTCGACGCGTCGATCACGCGCAAGTACGGCGGGACCGGCCTCGGCCTCGCGATCAGCAAGCGGCTGATCGAGGCGATGGGCGGGATCGTCACCGTCGACAGCAGCGTCGGCATCGGCTCGACCTTCGCGATCGACGTGACGCTGCCGCGCCTGCCCGGTCCCGATCCGGTGCTCGCCGACATACCGGAGTTCCTGGAGGGCTGCCGCGCGCTCGTCGTCGACGACAACGCCGTCAACCGCGAGCTGCTGCAGGCGCAGCTGACCGGCTGGGGGATGGAGGCCGTCTGCTTCGAGCGGCCAGTCGACGCGCTCGCGCTGATCTCAGCCGGCGAGTGGTTCGACGTCGCGATCCTCGACATGGCGATGCCCGAGATGGATGGCATCAGACTGGCCGACGCGCTCGCCGAGGCGACCGGATTCACGCTCCCGATCGTGCTGCTCAGCTCGATCGGCGGCGTCGATCCGTCGATCGCCCGCGGGCGCCTCGCCGCGACGCTCTCGAAGCCGGTCAAGCCGGCGACGCTGCGCAACGCGATCGCCGCATCCGTCGCGGGCGACGCACCCTCGCCGGCCGCCGCCGACGTCGAGGCGCCGGCGCCGCCGCTGCTCGGCCAGCCGCTGCGGATCCTCGTCGCTGAGGACAACCTCGTCAACCAGCAGGTCGCGATCGCGACGCTGGAGCGGTTCGGCCACCGCGTCGACGTCGCCGCCGACGGCGCCGAGGCGGTCGACGCGGTCCATCGGCAGGAGTACGACCTCGTGCTGATGGACGTGCAGATGCCGAACCTCGACGGGCTGGAGGCGACCCGCCGGATCCGCATGGAGCTGGAGCCCGAGCGCCAGCCGCGGATCGTCGCGATGACGGCCAACGCCTTCGTCGAAGATCGCGACGCCTGCCTCGCCGCGGGGATGGACGACTTCCTCACCAAGCCGGTCGCGCGCGAGGACATCGCGCGCGTGCTCGCCGGCACGCCGGCCGCCGCCACGCGCAACGGCCACGGCCTCTTCGACGACGGTCGCGACCCGGCCGACGAGCCGATCGTCGACCCGGAGCGGCTCGACGCGGCGACGGCCGGCGACGCCGCGCTCGCGCAACTGCTGATCGACCTGCACGAGGAGGAGGGGACGGCGCTGATCGCGCAGCTGCGCGCCGCCGTCGAGGTCGGCGACATCGAGGCGCTGCGCGGCACGGCCCACACGCTCAAGAGCGCCAGCGCGAGCATCGGTGCGATGAGGCTCGCGAGGCTCAGCGAGGAGCTGGAGCACGCGGCCCGTTCCGGCGCGATCGACGACCCGTCCGGCAGGGTCGACGAGATCGTCGACCTGTTCGGCTCGACGCAGGTCGAGCTGGAGCGGCTGCGCTCGCAGCACTAGGGTGCGAGCCGCGCCCGCACCGTCTCGACCAGCCGCGCGACGGTGTACGGCTTGGCGAGGTGCGCCGCGCCGAGCGCCCGCGCCTCGGCGACCGCCTCTTCGCCGCCATGGCCGGTCGTCATCACGATGGCGACGTCGGTCAGCGAGCCGTCGCTGGCGAGCGCGCGCAGCAGCTCGGGACCGTTGCGCGACGGCAGCTCCCAATCGACGAGCAGCAGGCGTGGTCGCAACGCCGGGCGGGCGCCGCCGAGCTCCCGCAGCGCCCGCTCGCCGTCGGCGATCCAGCGCGTCGTCCAGCCGCGCGCACCGAGTGCGTGCAGCGCCAGCGCTGCGAGCACCTCGTCGTCCTCGACGAGCGCGACGTCGACACGGGATGGTCCGGGCGCCTCGTGCGTCGCCGGCTCCCGCGGCGCCGCGGGCTGCGGCGTCGGCAGCGGATCGAGCTGCTCGGCCAGCTCGCGCACGAGCGCGTCCAGCTCCGGCGCCTCCTCGCTCGCCGGCCCGGCCTTGAAGCGCAGCTCCAGCGTCCGTGCCGCGCGGCCGGCGGCGTCGAACCCGAAGGAGCCGAGCGAGCCGGCCAACTGGTGGGCGTCGGTGCGCGCCTGCTCTCGCGCCTCCGCCGGCAGCGGGCCGGCGTGCAGCGCGGCGACCGCGGCACGCACCGCGGCGACCTGCACGAGCACGGCGGGGCGCAGCTCCTCCCACAGCTCCGCGAGCTCCTCGGGCACGACCGATTCCGTCACGCCTGCAATTGTTCCATCGCCGCCGCCTGCCAGGATGACCGCCATGCGCTGCTTCGGTGACGGCAACCCGCTCTACGAGCGCTATCACGACGAGGAGTGGGGCTTTCCGGTGCGCGACGAGCGCGCCGTCTACGAGCGGATCAGCCTCGAGGCGTTCCAGTCCGGGCTCGCGTGGATCACGATCCTGCGCAAGCGCGAGGGCTTCCGCGCCGCCTTCGCCGGCTTCGATCCCGAGCTGGTCGCGCAGTTCGGCGACGACGACGTGGCCCGCCTGATGGCCGACGCCGGGATCGTCCGCAACCGCATGAAGATCGAGGCGACGATCGCCAACGCGCGCGCCGTGCTGGAGCTGCGCGCCGCCGGGATCGACCTCGCCGAGCTGCTGTGGAGCTTCGCGCCCGAGCGCGCGGGCGACGGCGCCGACGGGCTCAGCGGCCTGCCGGCCACGACGACGGAGTCGAGAGCGCTCGCGAAGGCGCTCAAGAGCCATGGCTTCCGCTTCGTCGGCCCGACGACGGCCTACGCGGCGATGCAGGCCTGCGGTGTCGTCAACGACCACCTCGCCGCCTGCCCGACGCGCCCGCTCGTCGAGCGCGCGCGGCAGGAAGTCCTCAGCTAGACCACCCGGAAGGTCATGCCGGCGCGCTGCAGCCGCTCGCGCAAAGCGTCGCCCATGGCGACCGCCGTGGTGAGCTGGCCGGCGCGCTCGGGCAGCGCGTCGTGGGCGAGGCAGAGCGCCGACTCGGCGAGCATCTTCGCCGTCTCGGTGTAGCCGGGATCGCCGCCGGCGACCTCGGTCACGACCTGCGTTCCGTCAGCAGCCGAGCCCTCGAAGCGGACCTTGAACCAGCTCTTGGCGCGCTCCTCCTCGCTCGGCCCCTGGCCGGAGCCGAGCCGCGAGGTGAGCGCCTTGCGCACGGGGGAGAGCTGCGCGGCGAGCACCAGCGACGGCAGCGTCACGCCGGCGCCGACCGCCATCGGCAGCTTGCGGAAGGCGGCGTAGTGGCCGTAGCTGAAGTCGGGGCCGTAGCGGTCGAGCGCGCGCGCCGAGCGCAGCACGATCTGCGGGTCGATCGTCGGCAGCGGCAGCGCCCAGCCGACGGCGCCGCCGACGTGCTTGGGCACGCCGCGGTCGCCGTGGACGCGGCGGCCGTCGGGCCGGCCTTCGGCTTTGCGGCGGGCAGAGGCGGCCTGCGCCGAGGAGCGGATGTGCGAGAAGGCGGTCAGCGCCGAGTCGAGCGTGCCGCCCGACATTCTCGCGCCCGCGCGCACGTAGCCGGCGACCCTCAGCGGCTGGCCCTCCGGCAGCTGCTGCACCGTGAAGAGCGCGCCGAGGTCGTGCGGGATCGAGTCGAAGCCGCAGCAGTGGACGATCCGCGCACCGTTCTCAACGGCGGTCGCGTGATGTCTGACGTACATCAGGTCGACGAACTCCGGCTCGCCGGTCAGGTCGGCGTAGTCGGTGCCGGCCGCCGCGCAGGCGGCGACGAGCGGCTCGCCGTAGCGGATGTAGGGGCCGACGGTCGTCGCGACGACGCGCGTCGACTCGGCCAGCTCGCGCAGCGAGGCGGGATCGTCGACGTCGGCGTGCAGCAGCGGCACGTCGACGCCGAGCCGCTGCGCCAGCGCCGCCAGCTTCTCGCTGTTGCGGCCCGCAAGCGCCCAGCGGGTCGCTGGCTCGCCGGCGGCCGCGGCGCGCGCGGCCGCCCCCGCCAGGTACTCCGCCGTCAGCGCGCCGGTGAAGCCGGTCGCGCCGAGCAGCACGACGTCATACGGACGATCCTGCCGAGAACTGGCCATGCAGCCAACCCTACGCCGATCAGTCGCCGCGGCGCGCCGGCTCTACGCCTCCGCCGCGCTGAGCCGCGCCAGCTCCTCCTCGTTCAGCGTCAGCTCGGCGGCGGCGACGTTCTCCTCCAGGTGCGCGACCGAGCTGGTGCCGGGGATCGGCAGCATCACGGGGCTGCGCGCCAGCAGCCACGCGAGCGCGACCTGGCCGGTGCTGGCGCCGTGCGCCTGCGCGATCTCGTCGGCGACGCCGCCCGGCTGCGCGAGCGAGCCGGCCGCGAGCGGGAACCAAGGGATGAAGCCGATCCCCTCGCGCGTGCAGTAGTCGAGCACCTCCTCGGAGCCGCGGTCGGCGAGGTTGAATCTGTTCTGCACGGTCGCGACGGGGAAGACCTCGCGCGCCGCCTCGATCTCCTCGACGGTCACCTCGGAGAGGCCGAGATGGCGCACGAGCCCTTCCTCCTGGAAGGCCTTCAGCTCGGCGAACTGCTCCGCGCGGTCGATCTTCGCATCGATGCGGTGGAGCTGCCACAGGTCGATCCGCTCGACGCGCAGCCGCCGCAGCGACATCAGCAGGCACTGGCGCAGGTACTCGGGCCGCCCGACCGGCCGCCACTGGCCCGGCCCCTGGCGCGTGAAACCGCCCTTCGTCGCGACGATCGTGCCGCCGCCGTACGGACTCAAGCCCTCCGCGATCAGGTCCTCGGAGACGAACGGCCCGTAGGAGTCGGCGGTGTCGACGAAGTCGACGCCCAGCTCAGGCAGGCGGCGCAGCACGCGCAGCACCTCGTCGCGGTCGCGCGGCTCGCCCCACGTGCCCTCGCCGACGATGCGCATCGCGCCGAAGCCGAGGCGCGTGACCTCGAGGTCGCCGCCGATCTTGAACGTCCCTGATGCTGCCGCAGTCGTGCTCATGCCGTGGAACATACCCCTGCTACTTTGCGCCGATGAGCGACGACCTTGAACGTGCCCTGATCACCGTGATGGAGCGCTGCCTCGACGTGAGACACGGCGAGAACGTGCTCGTCATAGGCGATCCGAGATCGCGCGAGCTGGCGGAGGCGATGCGCGACATGGCGGCACGTCACGGCGCCGACGCGGTCCTCGCGCTGATGGACGAGCGCGACAACGACGGCACCGAGCCGCCCCCGCCGATCGCCGCCGCGCTGCTCGCCTGCGACGTCTACCTGGCGCCGACCTCGCGCTCGCTGTCGCACACGAGAGCGCGCAAGGCGTCGAACGACAACGGCTCGCGCGGCGCGACGCTGCCGGGCGCGACCGCCGACATGATCGCTCGTGTGATGTCGGTTGACTTCGCCGCGATGAAGGAGCGCACGCTCGCCGTCACGGAGCTGCTGAGCGCCTCCGACGAAGCCCACCTGACCTGCCCGCGCGGCTCCGACCTGCGGATGGACCTCAGCGGCCGCAAGGGGATGGCCGACATCGGCGAGATGACGAGAGCCGGCACCTTCGGAAACCTGCCGGCCGGCGAGGGCTTCATCTCGCCGCTGAGCGGCAGCGGCGAGCTGGTCGCCTCCTCGCTGGCGCCGCTGGGGATCTCGCCTGAGCCGGTGATCCTGACCGTCGCCGACGGTCACCTGACGGCCGCCAACGGCCCGCTCGGCCCCGACTTCTTCGAGCGCCTCTCCAAGCACGGCCCGAACGGCACCAACATCGCCGAGCTGGGCATCGGCACCAATGACGCCGCGACGCTGACCGGCAACATCCTCGAGGACGAGAAGATCCTCGGCACCGTCCACGTCGCCTTCGGCGCGAGCATGGGGATCGGCGGCACCGTCTCGGTCCCGATCCACCTCGACGTCGTCGTGCTCGACCCGACGCTCGACGTCGGCAGCACGCGCGTGCTCGACGCCGGCAGATGGGTGCTGTGAGCGAAGCCGGCGCCTCGGCGCCGACGCTGCTCGCCGTCCCGAACGTCTCGGAGGGCCGCGACGACGCGGCGATCGACGCGATCGCCGCCGCCTTCGCGAGCGGGGGAGTCGGGGTGCGGCTGCTCGACGTCCACCGCGACCCCGACCACAACCGCTCGGTCGTGACGCTCGCCGGGCCGCCCGGGCAGCTCGCGCCCGCGCTGGCGGCCGGGGCGCGCGCGGCGCTCGCCCGGATCGACCTGCGCGCCAACGACGGCGTCCACCCGCACGTCGGCGCGCTCGACGTCGCGCCGGTCGTCTTCCTGCGCGAGGAGGACCGCGGCGCCGCCTGCGCCGAGGCGCTGCTCGCCGCCGACCTGCTCGCGCGCGAGGGACTCCCGGTGCTGCTGTACGGCCTGCTCGCCGACGGCCGCACGCGTGCGCAGATCCGCCGCGGCGGACCGGCCGAGCTGGCGCGGCGGCTCGCCGCCGGGGAGCTGCGGAGCGACTTCGGGCCGCCGGAGCCGCACCCGACCGGCGGCACGACGCTCGTCGCCGCGCGCCCGCCGCTGGTCGCCTTCAACGTCACGCTCGCGCCGCCCGCGACGCTCGCGCAGGCGCGCGAGATCGCCGCCGCGATCCGCGAGGGCGGTCCGGCCGGGATGCCTGGTCTGCGCGCGATCGGGCTGGAGCTGGAGCGGGCCGGGCAGATCCAGGTCTCGATGAACGTCGAGCGGCCCGACCTGACACCGCTGCGCGAGGTCGTCGCCGCGATCGCGGCGCGCGCCCCGCTCGCCGCCGCCGAGCTGGTCGCGCTCGCGCCCCAGGCCGCCTTCGACGGCTTCCCGCCCGATCTCGCGATCCCCGGCTTCGTGCCCGAGCGCCACCTGATCGAACGAGCGTTGAGCCGCGGCGATTGATCCGGCGCGGGCGCCTCACCGTCGACTACAGTGCCCGCGTCAAGGACGACGGAAGGCGTGAATGGATCTGAAGGCGTGGTTCGCGAGGCAGACGGCGACGGGTCAGGCGGTGTTCGTCGTGGGCGGCATGGTCCTGCTGCTCGCGTGCGCGAGCATCGTCCTCGGCGGGCGCGCTGACAGCGACGACGCCGAGGCCGACGCCGGTCCGGCCACCGCGCACGTCGCCGGGATCGCGTCGCAGAGCACGCCGGCTGACTTCTCCTACGCCGCCGACCAGTTCGTCGACGCCGTCGGCAGATGCGCGTCGCTGCTGCACGCCGGCCAGAGCGAGGACGGCGCCGAGTGCGTCGACGACGCCTTCGGCGCGATCGAGGCGGCGACGGCGACCGACGAGCAGAGCACGGCCGGCGCGGCCGCCTGCCGGCGCACCGTCGGGCGCCTGAACGCCTCGGCCAGAGCGCTGCACGAGAGCCTCACGCGGATGCGCGACCTCGGCCCCGGCGCGCCAGAGATCCCGCGGCTGGACGCGGAGGTGCGCGGCGAGCGCGACACGTTCGCGCTGCTGTCCGACAGCGTGCTGGTCGACTGCGCGCCCGCGGCCAGCTGAGCGCCCGCCGCTCGAGCACCGCCTGATCCGGGCACTTGCCCGCGGGCGTACGGTGGAGTGGGATGTCCGCACGCTCCGCCGCCCTCCTCGGACTGCTTGTCGCCCTGCTCGGCGTCTCGATCGCGGCCGCCGCGACCGGCTTCGGTCGCGACGAGGAGAACCCGCCGCGGCGGCTGGCGACCGCCGACGCCTATGCCGCGATCCGGCCCGACATGGCGCAGGAGCGCATCGACCTCGAGTTCCTGCTGATCCACGCGCGGCTCGACACCGACGAGGAGCTGGGGGAGCAGCTCGCCGCGCTCGCCGGCCGCAGCGCCGAGCAGGCGGCCGCGCTGGCCGCGATCGAGCCACCCTCGTCGATCGCCGACCTCGTCGCCGTCCTGCATCGAGCGGTCGCCGACCAGGCCGCATCGCTGCGGCGCGTCGCGCGGCAGGCGCGGGAGGAGGGACCCGGCGCGGTCAGAGCGGCGCAGTCGGAGCTGAGAGCACAGGCGGAGCGGATCCTCGACGCCCGCCGTCGGCTGGAGACGTCGTTCCTGATCGGCTCGTGAGCGGCCGCGCGCCTCACGCGGCCTTACAGCCCCACAGCCTCTAATCTCCTGAGTACCAATGGCACAGACCAAGAAGAAGCGGCAGACGAAGCACCGCGGCAACGCGGCCGGCCAGGTCGAGGCGCGCGGGCGCACCGGCCGCAGACTGAACGAGGACGAGCGCGGCGCCAAGGGCGGCAACGCGAAGCTCGACGCCCGGGCCAGACGGCTGCAGCGGCTCGACACGCCGCCGACGTGGAGAGGCGCGCTCCAGCGCGCCGCCGTCGCGACGCTCTTCTTCTTCCTGCTGCTGGTCGTCTTCTTCAGAGATCAGCCGTTGACGGGCAAGATCTTCATCGCCGTCTTCATGCTCGCCGTGTACGTGCCGATGGGCTACTACACCGACCTCTTCATCTATCGCCGTCGCCAGGCGAAGAAGCTGCAGGCGCGCGCGCCGGTCAAGAGAGACGACGCGGCGTGATCGAAGTCGCCGCCTTCACGGTCGGGCCGGTCCAGGAGAACAGCTACCTGGTGCGGCAGCAGGGCGCTGAGAGCGCCGTCATCTTCGATCCAGGCGACGAAGCCGAGCGGCTGCTCGGCGCGATCGACCAGCTCGGCGTGAGACTGGACGCGATCCTGCTCACGCACACGCACTTCGACCACGTCGGCGCGGTCGCGCCGCTGGCGCGCGCGACCGGCGCCCCGGTCTGGTGCCCGGCGCTCGAGCGCGAGGTGATGCTCGACGTCATGAGATACGTCCCGTGGCCGGGCTTCGGGCCGTTCGAGAACCACGATCCCGAGCACCTCGTCAGCGGCGGCGAGAGCATCTCGCTCGCCGGGCTCGACTTCGACGTGATCTTCACGCCCGGTCACAGCCCGGGCCACGTCACCTGGTCGCTGCCGGCCGAGCAGGCGATCTTCTCCGGCGACGTGCTGTTCCAGGGCTCGATCGGCCGCACCGACCTGCCGTTCGGCGACCACCAGACGCTGCTGCGCTCGATCGCCGGGCTGCTCGACGCGCTCCCCGACGAGACGGTCGTCCATCCCGGCCACATGGGGATCACGACGCTCGGCACCGAGCGCGCGACCAACCCGTTCCTCCAAGACCTCGTCGCGTAGTCTCCGCGCCGATGGCTCAGAAGCTCCAAGCCCCGCGCGGCACGTACGACGTGCTGCCCGACGACGCCGCCCGCCGCTACGAGGTCGAGCGCGCCGCGCGCAAGATCCTCAGCGCCGCCGGCTACCGCCGCATCGAGACGCCGACCTTCGAGTCGACCGAGCTGTTCGCGCGCGGCGTCGGCGCCTCGACCGACATCGTCCAGAAGGAGATGTACACCTTCGAGGACGGCGGCGGCCGCTCCGTCACGCTGCGCCCGGAGGGGACCGCGCCGATCGCGCGCGCCTATCTCGAGCACGGGATGCAGAAGCTGCCGCAGCCCGTGAAGCTCTGGTACTTCTCCAGCTTCTTCCGCTACGAGCGCGCCCAGGCCGGCCGCTACCGCCAGTTCTGGCAGGTCGGTGCCGAGGCGATCGGCTCGGCCGAGCCGGCCGTCGACGCCGAGTCGATCCTGCTGTTGGCCGAGCTGCTCGACGCGCTCGGCGTGCAGGGCGTTCGGCTGCGGCTCGGCTCGCTCGGCACGCCGGAGACGCGCGCCGACTACAGAGCGGAGCTGCAGCAGTACCTGCGCACGCACGAGGACAGGCTGTCGCAGGAGGTGCGCGACCGCATCGACCTCAACCCGCTGCGCGCCTTCGACGCCGACCATCCCGGCACGCGCGAGGTGATGGCCGGCGCGCCGCTGCTGCTGGACCGCCTGACCGGCGAGGACGCCGACCACTTCGCCGAGGTGCGCGCGCTGCTCGACGGCGCCGACCTCGCCTACGAGGTCGACCCGACGCTCGTGCGCGGGCTGGACTACTACGCGCGCACGCTCTTCGAATTCACTTCCGACGCGCTCGGCGCCCAGTCGGGCGTCGGCGGCGGCGGCCGCTACGACGGCCTGATCGAGCAGATCGGCGGCCCGCCGACGCCCGGGATCGGCTGGGGCGCGGGCGTCGAGCGGATCCTGCTCGCCGGCCACGAGCACCCGCATGCCGCGCCGGTCGTCGACCTCTTCGTCGCGCACACCAGCGACGCCGGCCGCCGCGCCGGCTTCGAGCTGGCGCTGGAGGCGCGCCGCGCCGGCCTCTCCGCGCAGCTGGAGCTGGCCGGGCGCTCGCTGAAGGGGCAGCTGAAGCAGGCGTCGCGGATCGGCGCCCGCTCGCTCGCGATCGTCGGCGAGGACGGCACGACCGTCTCGCTGAAGGACCTGGAAAGCGGCGAGCAAGACGAGATCGAACTGCAGCGGGCGATCCCGCTGGTGCTCCGAAAGGGAAAGACGCTGGCATGAAGACTCCGCGCGCGAACGCCTATCGAGACGCGTGGGCAGGAGAGCTGACCGGCGCCCGCGCCGACCAGCCGGCGCGCGTCGCCGGCTGGGTCCATCGCCGCCGCGACCACGGCGGGCTGATCTTCATCGACCTGCGCGACCGCTCCGGCATCGTCCAGCTGACCTTTCATCCCGACCGCGCGCCCGAGGCCCACAGACTGGCGCACGCGCTTCGCTCCGAGCACGTGCTGACGGCGGTCGGCACCGTCGTGCGGCGGTCTGAGGAGAACGTCAACCCGAACCTGCCGACCGGCGAGGTCGAGCTGCTCGTCGACGAGCTGATCGTCCACGCCTCCGCTGAGACCCCGCCGTTCCCGATCGACGAGGACGGCCCGGTCGACGAGACGCTGCGCCTGCGCCACCGCGCGCTCGACCTGCGCCGCACGCCGCTGCAGGAGGCGCTGAAGCTGCGCCACCAGGTCGTCCACACGATGCGCAACGTGCTGACCGAGCGCGACTTCCTCGAGATCGAGACGCCGGTGCTGACGCGCTCGACGCCCGAGGGCGCGCGCGACTACCTCGTGCCGGCGCGGATCGACCCGGGCTCCTTCTACGCGCTGCCGCAGTCGCCGCAGCTGTTCAAGCAGCTGCTGATGATCGGCGGCTACGAGCGCTACTACCAGATCGCCCGCTGCTTCCGCGACGAGGACACGCGCGCCGACCGCCAACCGGAGTTCACCCAACTCGACCTCGAGATGTCGTTCGTCGCCGAGGACGACGTGATCGAGACGATGGAGTCGGTGATGGGCGCGATCTTCGCCGCCACCGACTTCCCCGTCGCGCCGCCCGCCTGGCCGCGGATGTCGTACGCGGAGGCGATGCTGCGGTTCGGCTCCGACCGCCCCGACACCCGCTTCGGGCTGGAGATCAGCGACCTCGGCGCGCACTTCGAGGGGACCGAGTTCAAGGTCTTCGCCGGCGCGCTCGCCGGTGGCGGCGTGATCCGCGGGCTCAACGCCGGCGCGCGCGAGCTGCCGCGCAGAGAGCTCGACATCCTCACCGAGCTGGCCAGACAGCACGGCGCGAAGGGCCTCGTGTGGGCGTTCGTGCAGGAGGACGGCACGTGGCGCTCGCCGGTCGCGAAGGCGCTCTCGGCCGAGGAGATCGCGGCCGTGACGGGCGCGTTGAACGGCTCGCCCGGTGACCTGCTGCTGATCGTCGCCGACAGAGCGAGCGTCGCCGCGCAGTCGCTCGGCGCGCTGCGGCTCGACCTCGCCGACCGCTTCGGGCTCGTGCCCGAGGGCCGCCACGACATCCTCTGGATCGTCGACTTCCCGATGTTCGAGCAGGACGACGACGGCAACTGGAACGCGCTCCACCACCCGTTCACGGCGCCGACCGGCGACCTCGACGGCGATCCCGGCAAGCTCGAGTCGCGCGCCTACGACCTCGTCCTCGACGGCTCCGAGATCGGCGGCGGATCGATCCGCATCAACACTCCGGAGGTGCAGCAGAAGGTGCTGTCGCTGCTGGGGATCAGCGCCGACGAGGCGCAGTCGCGCTTCGGCTTCCTGATCGACGCGTTCAGATACGGCGCCCCGCCGCACGGCGGCATCGCGATGGGCGTCGACCGCATCGTGACGCTGCTCGCCGGCCGCGACTCGATTCGCGACGTGATCGCCTTCCCGAAGGCCGCCAGCGGCAGCGACCCGCTGACCGGCGCGCCCGCGCCGGTCGACGCGCCGCAGCTGAGAGAGCTGGGCCTCAGAGTCACTGCCTTCAAGGCGCCGGCCAGCGCCTGAGCGCCGCCGGCCTCCGGGCAGCGCGCCGGCGCCGAACTGTCCGCGCTACGCGGCGGCTTCGCCGCCGCGCGCTCTGCGGTCGTCGCGATCCTGCGCGGCGAGCGCGACCAGCGCGAGCACGGCGACCGGCACGGCAACCGTCCAACGCGGAATGTCGAAGCCGTCGCCGATGATCGCGCTGACGGCCGCCGGCAGCACGGCGAGGCCGAGCACCGTCAGCCCGTCGGCCGGCCGCAACGCGCAGTAGAGCAGGACGACCGCGAGGCAGGCCAGCTCGACCGCGAGGCCGGGGCCGCTGCCGAGCACCGCCGAGCCGGCGATCGCGACCGCGATGGCGCCGCCGACGACCCAAACGGACGGCAGCGTCCCGACGCTCGCCCGCAGCGGGGCGAGCAGGCGGTCGAGCGGGTCGGGCAGGGCGGGCATCGAGACCGGATCATCGCGGATGGCGAGCCTGCGACGCGCCGCGGCCTGCTCACCCTCTCCGTCTGCCGCTTCTCGCTCTTCTCGCCGCTCTCACGGTGAACGTCGCGCTGACCGGCTTGGCGCCTCTGCCGGCCGGCGTCACCGTGACGCGGTAGCTGCCGGGGCCGAGCCTGCGCTTGCCGACTCTGCCGCCGAGTCCGACCGTGTTGGCGCCGGCTCTGCCGTCACGCTCCAGCGTGCCGACGGCCAGCCATCGCGCGCGTCTGCCGGGCTTGCGCCGCTCGACCTTCACCGTCAGCTTTGACGCTGCCGAGAGTGTGAAGCGCAGCGCTGCGGCGCTGGCGCGCAGCCCTCTCACAGCGGCCGGCAGCGGCGGTCTCGGTGCCTGCGCCTCGACCGTGTATCTGACCGTCTTCGTCGCCGTGTTGCCGGCGGCGTCTCGGGTGCTGACGGTGAACTCCTTCACGCCCGCGGAGGCGGTGTCCAGCGGCGCGCCCGACGCGACCGGACCGGCGCACGACGCGATGCCGGCACCGCCGGCCTCGTCCGCGCAGGCGTAGTCGGCTCTGACCGCCGCGCCGACCGAGTAGACCGCGCCGTCGATCGGCGCCGCGATCGCGATCGTCGGCGCGACTCTCTCGATCTCGACGAACCAGCGCACGCCCGGAGCGACGAAATCGGCATCGCTGAGCGCCTGCGATCCACCCGCCGGCACGAGGTTGGACCCGCCGCCGCCACCGCCCGCGCCGGCGGCCTGGTCGCCGTCACAGGTCGCCGCGGCACCGCCGCCGCCACCGCCGAAGCGGCCCTCGCCGCCGTCCCCGCCGAGCCGCGTGACGCCGATCGGCGGCGGACCGTAGCCGCCGCCGTCCCCGCCGTACAACGAGGTGCCCGCGTCGCCGGCTGGTCCGGCGCTGCCGACGCAACCGCCCGGCACCTGGCCGCCGGCTCCGCCGGGGCCGCCGCTCTGCGCACCGGCAGCGCCGCCGGCGCCCG